>QIFI01000046.1 GCA_003229735.1 Candidatus Anderseniibacteriota bacterium
CTCCCTATTCATAGGGAGAAGGGCGGGGGATGAGGGTTACGCGGATGTTATAAACATATTATTTTTACCCTCTCCCTAACCCTCTCCCTATTATATGCCCGCTAAAGCGGGCAGGGAGAGGGGATCCCCTCGACCTGTGAGCGATTACACCGACTAACCAATTCCACTTTTCTTTTTACCAGCTTCTATTTTTCTGCTCGGGCCAAATAATTTCCCGCGCTTAAAGCCGCGCTGCTGCCCTGCCCCGCCGCCACCACAATCTGCGCGTCTCTAATATCCGTGACATCCCCCGCCGCCATAAAACCTTCCACGTTGGTTTGCCCATATCGATCCGCTTTCACCGCTCCGTATTTATCCAATTCCACCAGGTCCTTCACCGGGTCAGAATTAGGAATCGCCCCAATGTTTACAAACACTCCCTGCACCTCTAAAGTTTTTGCTTCACCTGATTTAATCTCCTCATACACCAATCCGGTTACCATTTTATCCCCCTTAATCTCCGTTGTTTTGACCCTATAAATAATCTCCACATTGTCCGCTCCCTCAAAATTCTCCACCAGCACCGGATCCGCCGGCAATGTATCTTCAATATGAAGCAAATAAACTTTCCGGGCGATGTTTTTCAGCATAATCACCGCTTCCGCTCCCGTGTTTCCTCCGCCGATCACCGCCACTGCTTTATCCCCAAATAGCGGCGCGTCGCATGTCGCGCAATAACTCACTCCCAGATTTTTAAATTGATCCTCCCCGGGCACTCCTAACTTCCTGGGATGTCTGCCTGCCGCGTACACCACCGACCTGGCCCTAATCACTTCATCTCTGGATGTTAATTCAAATTCCCCTTCTTCACCCTCAACAATTTTCGACACCAATTCCTGCTTGATGTCTACTGTATCATCATGCAGTTTAAGGTGCCCCACAAATTTTTCCGCCAAAGTGTTGCCATCCGTCTCCCCATCACCCGGCCAGTTCTCAATATCCCCCGAATTTCTTACTTCACCTCCGGGAAATTCTCCCAATAAAACCACTTTCAGCTTTTTACGCGCCGCGTAAATACCCGCCGTCACTCCCGCCGGCCCATAGCCTACTATGGCCACGTCATATAATTTATTTTCTTTAGACATATTCATATATTATACAAGCAAATACGCCTAACCTAATATATCTCTTTTACACACTCTCAAGTGGAGAGGGCTGGGTGAGGGGTGTTTAAACACTCCCTTAAGAAATACCCACCGCCTCGGCCAGCCGATCTTTATCAAACCCAACAATAATTTCTTCCTGATCTCCTTCTCCGACCACTATCACCGGCACCCCCATCTGACCTGATTTCTCAATCATCACCCGGGCTTTTTCCTGATCCGCGCCCACGTCAATATCGTCAAAAGCCACATTATTCTCGGTTAGATATTCCTTGGCCGCCTTGCAAAAACCGCAAGTTTTAGTGGAATAAATAGTAACTGGTTTTGCCATATATTTATGCGTTTAATTATATACTTAATTAATTAATAACACACCCTATCAAAACTTTTCCTTTGATGCTAGTGCCGATTAGACATTAATTCTACCATTTAATTAACATGTAATTACTGTTATGATAGGCGATGTTGTTATCAAGTACTGAAAACTAATGTCTAACGGTACTAGTGCTTTTTCCCCTACTCTATTACTATACCACGCATGTCAACCTTAACCCCAAAATCAGCAGCCATCATCGGCCTGGGCTATGTCGGCCTGCCTTTGGCCGTATTGGCCCGTCAGCAAGGCTGGCAGGTTATCGGCCTTGACATTGACCAGAATAAAATTGATTTAATAAATCAGGGCCAAGTGCCGTTTGCAGACCAGGCCCTGCAAACCGGCTTAAATAATTATCCTATCTCCGCCGCTACTGACCCCAGCCAGGTTGCTTCTGTTGAGGTCATTATTATCGCCGTGCCTACGCCCGTAAATACCAGCAACGAACCGGATCTTACGCCTATCACCTCCGCCCTGCAAAATATCCTGCCCCATCTATCAGCCGGCCAAACCTTGATTATAGAGTCCACCATCAATCCTGGAGTCATGGATGAAATCATCGTCCCCCTGCTCCAAACCAGATCAGATTTGCCCCTTGATGCCGCCGTCCCGGATTCCGATCTACCCGCTCTTTTCCTGGCTCATTGCCCCGAACGCGTTAATCCTGGGGATGATAAATGGACGGTAAAAAATATTCCCCGCGTGCTCGGCGGCTACAGCCGCATCGGCACTCAAAAAGCCCGCGATTTTTATGCCGATGTTATTGACGCTCCCATAAAAATCATGGGCTCCGCCACCGAAGCCGAGGCGGTTAAAATCCTGGAAAACACTTTTCGTGATATCAACATTGCCTATATCAATGAAATGGCCCGCTCGTTCGACGCCCTCGGCATCGACATTATCAATGTCATCGCCGGAGCCGCCACCAAGCCTTTCGCCTTCATGCCTCATTATCCCGGCAACGGCGTGGGCGGCCACTGTATCAGCGTCGATCCTTATTATATGATTGCTCGCGGCAAGCAAGTCGGCTTTGATCACCAGTTCTTAAAACTGGCTCGCCAAATCAATGAAGACATGCCTCAATACACCGTGGATATTCTTAAACAAGACTTAAAAAAACACCACCTGGATATTTCCGGCTCCTCTATCGCCGTCCTGGGCCTGGCCTATAAAAAAGATGTTTCCGATACCCGCAATAGTCCCGCCCTAAAAACAGTGGAACTTCTCCAATCCGCTAAAGCCAACGTGGTAATCTTTGATCCTTTTCTTCCCGACTTATCCACCGTCAAATCTCTTAATCAGGCCCTGGATCAGGCCGATGCTATTATTCTAGCCTGTGACCATACTGATCTCGTCAATCAACTCACCCCGCAAACCCTCAAGAAGGCTCACCTCAAAATCATCATCGACGCCAAGAACGCCCTCGACCATAAAGCCATTAAAAAAACAGATCTCACTTATTCCGGCATCGGCCGCTCTTAACCCTCTTTTTTCAACATCCCTCCTCCAACACCCGATGTTTAACATCGGGTGTTGAATAACCAATGTTAAATTTTATGATTGCGGCGGATTTGGCGCCGCGGGAGGCGTCGGATTTTCTGGCGGCTTGGGTGTAGTGGGCTCAACTTCATTCTCAACCTCAATTGTGGTTCCTGTCTCAACACTGTTGTCAACCTCCTCGGCCGCCTCCCTATTCTCGGCCAGCATTTCTCCCGTCGCCTCCACCACATCCTGCGCCGCACTCTTGAATTCCTCCACCACTGACTTATGTATACTCGAGCCCGCTTCCTTCTTCTGCTTAATGTAATTTCTATATCCGCCCCAGATTACTCCCGCTAAAAACACCGGAAACCAAATTACCGCGATATATTGCGACAATAAATTTATTACCACCAGAATAAACCCCGCAATCACTCCATACATTATCCCCCAATACATCATTGGATATAGATTCGGTTTGAAATCCGCCATATCTATATTCTATCACAATCCTACTTTCTTTAACAATGCCCGCATATCCTGGTCTTGCGCCCTTTCACTGGGCCCGCCCAGCACCACCGCTATCTTTTTAAGCTCATTTTCCTCACTAAACACCACTAGGCTGTATCCGGCTTCGTATAAATATCCGGTTTTACTGCCCGACACTTTTAATCCATCTCGGCTAATCAGCTTATTGGTATTCCGCATAGTATGTTCACGGCCCGACTCGCCCACCAGGAAAGTATAATCCTTTTGACTTGTAATCTTTCCAATATCCGGATAAGACCCAAACGCCGCTTGCGCCATACGCGCCACCTCGTATGCCGTTGATACATTTTTTGGATCCAGCCCCGTCACCTCTACAAATTCAGTTTTCTCCAGCTCCATCTCTATGGCCTTGCGGTTCATAGCCTCAATAAATTCCGACTCCGGCACTTCCAGCCCCCGCACTAAAGCCAAGGTGGCATTATTGGCCGAGCCCAGCAGAGACGCGTACATCAGATCCCGCATACTCACCGTTTCCCTGGGATACAACATTAGCTTGCCCCCAATCAAATATTCATCCTGTCTGATATCCATCTGCTTATCCCAGTCAATTCCATAATCCAGCGCCACCATCGCCGTCATTAATTTAGTCAGACTGGCAATCGGCCTCTGCTCATATCCATTTTTCTCATAATTAATCACTTGAGCATCCACATCCCAAACCACCGCGCTCTCGGAATATATTTCCGCCCCCTGATCTACTCGCCGGCCTCCCGGTAAACCCAGATCCAGCATCACCCCCCGCACATCCGGCCTAAGTGGAATCTCCGGAATGCCGGAAATCTTCCACCATACCACTCCCACTCCCATAGCCAGTGTCACGCAAACCAAACCCATTACCCAGGTGCTTCTCTTCATCAACTATAATTATGGTATAAAGCAAATACTTATTAATCAGTATATCTTTTCTTTCATCATGTATACCAAAATCACTACCGAAGTAAAGACGGTCATCTCTT
>QIFI01000101.1 GCA_003229735.1 Candidatus Anderseniibacteriota bacterium
ACTTTTGCCCTTTGACTTTTTAACGTATGTCTCATCTTTCCGAACTCCGATACTTTCTAACTAATGCCCCCTGGGTTACCTTAGACCAGATCGTTCGCATGTCTGCCGGGCTGATCATCTCCGTCGTCTTTGCCCGCCTGGCTACTCCCAATATCTACGGTCAATATCAATACGTTATCGCCTTATTAGCTATCCTTTCTTTTATTTCCCTGGGTGGCTTAAATATATCCGTAATGCGCGCCGTTATCACCGGCGCTGAACAATCATTGAGACGGGCTGTCCGTATCAGCTTTCTATCCAGCCTCCTGGCCATCCCCCTGCTACTTATCCTCGCCAGCTGGAAATACACCCATGGTCAACCACAAATCGGTTTGGCTTTGGTCGTCGGTGCCCTGTTATTTGCTCCTCTGTACGCCACCAACACCTGGATCTCTTTTCTTGTAGCCAAAAAACGTTTCCGGGCTGTCGCTATTCGCACTATCATCCTGCAAATTTTACTGACGTTTTCATTGACTATTGGTATTTGGCTGAAAGTCAGCCTGCCGATTCTGATTGCTATTTTTGGCGGTATCCAAGGCTCTCTCCATCTCATCTACTACATCACTACCGCCAGACTGATCTCGGGAACCAGACAAGACCTGGATATTCGCTTAGGCTTGAAAATAACTGTCCAGAAATTCTCTCAGACTCTCACTGCTTCTTTGCCTCTATTAATTCTGGCCGCCATATACAGCTATAATAAAGTGGCTATATATTCAGTTTTTTTTTCGCTATTTCCCTAGTTCGCAGCCTATCAATTACCCTCATGTCCATCTATACTCCCCGCATTATAGAATCTAAATCTACCATCAATTGGCGCTCCTGGTACATTATCAGCCTCATTCTGGGACTAATACTTCTGGGGTTATTTTATCTGGGCGTTCGCTGGTTTTTCTTTCCTCTATACGGACTGGATTATACCGATAGTTACACCATCTTACTTCTCGTTATGCCCATAGCCATCTTTTTTCCAGCTCGTGCTCTGGCCGAAAACTATTTAACCATCAATCACTGGAATTGGTCACTCATTATTCTCAATCTGGCCACTAACATCTTGGGTATTGTTTTTTTGTTCACCGCCTGGTATTTTCTTTCTTTTATCCAAGTCGCCGCCGGCTACTTTTTAATCACTATGATCTTCCACATCACCATCGTTACCCGACTATTTTGGCACGCCACCGCCCCGCCACCGATTTCACTTACTCAACAACGGAAACACCTCGCTTAAGTATTTTCGCAACCTCCTGTCATTAGGCCACTTTTTCCTTCTTGCGTCCAGCTCACTCAAAATATCAAACCCGCGATTATTAACATCATGACTATTTTTCAATTTCCATATATTCAACATCCGAGTCCTGGTTATTTTGGCCCGCTCCTTTCGAGTAAACAGCTCCTCTTTTATTTTTTCACCCGCCTTCATCCCCACATATTTTATCCCCACATCCACTTCCGGCCGGAGGTTTTTACTCCTTATTAAGCATTCCGCGACCTTACAAACTGACACCAAGTCTCCCATATCCAACACATAAACCGCCCCCCGGGATGATCTGCTGGCACTTAATATCACCAGCTCCGCTGCTTCCCTGATTGACATAAAAAATCTTTTCATTCTTCTATCAGTTACGGTCACATACCTGTGACGCTTGATCTGCTCTTCAAATAAGGGCAATACCGAACCCTGCGAATTTATCACGTTACCAAACCTCACCACACTAATAATTGTTTCATTATCAACTAATGATCTAACATAAGCTTCAGCCACATTCTTGGTTGCCCCCATCACACTGGTCGGACGCACCACTTTATCCGTCGACACAAATACCAGCCTCTTTACTTCATATTTAACTGCCGTATCAGCTACTGCCTTAGTCCCGAATATATTAGTACTCACCGCCTCCCCAATATTATTCTCCATCAAATGTACATGTTTATACGCCGCCGCGTGAAAAATCATATCCGGCTTTTCCCGCCCTACAACATACTCAAATTTTTCACTATTCAATATACTCCCCACTATCACTTGCCACCGCTTTTTAGGCACTCGCCCTTCTACTAACTCCTGTTCTATTTTGTAACAGGCATGCTCCGCGTGATCATAAACAATAACTTTTTTAGTCCTCAATTCCAATAGCTGACGCACTATCTCTGAACCAATGGAACCTGCTCCGCCTGTTACTAAAATCTTCTTACTCTGATAAAATGTTTCTGATTTTTGTATATTTCTACTCACAATGGCTCGGCCCAGGAAATCCTCCGCCTCAATATCTTTCACCTCCTGGTAATTCACTTCATTGGTTTTAAGCACTCGCGCCGCTCTCGGCACCAGCCTGATTGGTATATTATTACCCTTATTAACCCCCAGCACCTTTCTGATCAACGCTCCATCGGCTGACGGAATAGCCACAATCATTTCATCAACCTCATAATCGTCTACTAGCCTCGATAATTCATCTATATCACCAATCACTCCTCTTCTATCCACCCGATCATCCACAAATCCTACCACTCGATGGTTGGTCCTCTTCCTGATATCCCTCGCCAGCAGCCTTCCGGCTACCCCAGCTCCAACTATCACAATATTTTTATCCCCCGTACTCATCACATCATGGTAATATAGGGCCATGCTAAAAGAAAACCCCTTATCGGTTCCCCCGCCTCGTCCCGCCTCTTTCCTCCCCTTTTTGACCATTGCCGCCGCCGTTCTCCTGGCCATCGTCTTCTCCTTTCAATATTATTGGCAAACCACTTTCCCTATCGGCGGCGACGCCGCTGATTATGTCGCTACCGCCAAACAATCTCTACGCACCATGCCCCATGATCTCAAATTCGCCTGGTCCAATATCACCGCCACTGCCTATCCTCTGGCTCACGTTCTCTTTATTTTTTCGGCCCTCATTCCCATCCCTTGGCCCGATAGATTTACCTTATGGACCACTCTGGCCCATTTATTAACCTCGTTATCATTAGGAGTATTATTGTACCGCTTAAGCGGCTGGCGCTCGGCCGCCGGCGCCATCATTATCTGGGCCCTGGCCACCACCACTATAAATAATCATTTTGAAGATGGCACCCTGGCCCAGCTCATGAGCCTGCCCCTGCTTATCTGGTTTTTTATTCATTTTTTTTCCGGCCGCAAATACCTGGCCTTGATCTTTCTCATCCTGACCTTTCTAACTCACCCCATCACCGGATTAATGGCCATCACTACCATCGCCGCTTCAGTTCCCCCCCTGCTCGTATTAACTAATCTGTTCCGTCCCCCTCACCGTTCGGCTGTCATTATTTTTAGCCTCATTAGTGGTCTCCTGATTCTAGCCGGCAGTTTTGCCATCTTCTCTAAATTAAAAAATTTTCAATCTATATCCCCTGACCTTAATCCTTTTTCTCTCATAGAAATCACCAGATCCTTTTTCGGCCCATTTGTTCTACTCGCGCCCCTGGGCCTGCTGATTATCACCCGCTGGTTAAATACCAGGCCTCTAGCCGCCATCACCCTCATTAACTTTTCTCTAATCTCTTTGCTAACCTCACAAAATCATCTCCTCGGTCTTAGCTTATGGACTTTTCGTTTCCAAACCTACCTGATCATGGCCATTACTATCTTAAGCGCCCTGGCTCTGCCTCGGTTAATTCGTCTCATGTTTTCTTATCGGCCCCTGCGCTTGGCCTTTATCCTGATATTCTTTGCCGCCATCTCCCTTACTGCCTGGGATGTTCATGCCAATATCTATCAACTTTATGAATCACCCGCCCGATATCACCGCCTTCATCCCGACGAACTGGCCGCCCTGGAATGGATCAACTCCAACTTGAACAACCAATTCCTTATTATATCCTCCAATGCTACCCGCCATGCCGAATGGATTTATCCCTTAACTGATCATCCCTGGAAAGCCACTTCTTCCGCCGATCAATATTTTTCTGACTTACTTGACGATCCCCCTCCTTTGAATACCAGATATTTTATGGTTTTCAAAAAGGTGGAAAAATTAAATATTGATCTGTCTTCATATTCCCATGCTCGACGCATCTTTTCCAATGACGCCGCCGATATTTATATTATCCAGGCCAATGTTAAAAACTCTAACTGAAAAAATCCACCGCCTAAGCGTCTGGTTGATAGTTGTGGCCAGCATTGCCCAACTAGTTCTAACTATCCCCTGGGAACTAACTCGCGCTATCTGGCTTATCGGACTGGTTGCCTTTATTGGCTTAAGTTTCAGGTTCAATAAAATCCTCGCTGTCACCGCCGTCGCCCTTGGCCTCACCATTTTAGTTATCTTCTTTTTCCCCCTCCCCTTACCTGATTCCATCCCTCTGCTCATTCAACTAGGCCTGGCCCTGGCCATCTACATGATTCCCATTATGATTATTTTCCCCCTGGCCC
>QIFI01000058.1 GCA_003229735.1 Candidatus Anderseniibacteriota bacterium
CACCCCCCCGAAAAACGCCCGCCAGTATACAAAGTAACCTGGCCCCGACGTCCCGCCGTCCAGGGCCCCCCTGACGTCCCAATAATATCAATCGGCTTATTTACCTCCAGACATTTCAGTTCATAGGTCTGCCCGCCCGAGTCAAACCTGCAAAGACCTATTTCCGCTCCTTCTCCGGCCGCCTCAATTTCCTGATTTGGTAAATTCGCCTGCGTTTTCAATCTCCCGGACATCCCCCAGGCTCCGGCCATTATGGCCAGCACTGCCATCAAGGCCGTGATAACTACCATTAATGAGCGTTTTTCGTTCATAAAAGCTACTTTCGCCACCACGGCACCACGACCGGCCCTCGGGGCATATTGCATCGATCGCTCATTCTTTGCTGGGAGTCCTCCGCCGCCTTCTCCACATCCGTCGGCCTCCGAGCCGGAAACGGCCCGCCTCCCCGACCTTTATCCAATTCTCTCTCCAATTCATCCGGACTTAAATTCCTTAGAGCATCCGGCAATACTCCATCCCCCACTCTACTTCCGCTTCCGCCTCGAGTAACTCCCGTCTCCTCCCCACCTGTCCTCCTAAAAAACCACTTAAAAGTTCTAAGTCCCGTCACATCCCGCCTCACATAATCTAAAACCAGCCCGGCGGATAATATCCTGCTGCCTCCGGAATCTTTCTCTAAAACGCTCATCATATAGATCAGAAATATTCCCACTACTATAATTAACATCACTGACACCCCTGCTGTTCTGATTCTTTTTCCTGGTTCTTTCTCACCCATAACGCATATTCCGACCCTAAGTGCTGATTGTTCTAGTGTAGCATAAGTGAAAGATTATCGGACTCGAACACTTTCAAAAAGCGACAACCCCAATCTACTTTACACACCTGGTGTGTAAAGTAGGTGTTTTATCAAGATAGAGAGCGTACCCACCAGCGCCCCAACCCAAGAACAACAAATATGTACAACTACCCTTTGCCAAAGCGCAAAAAAAGTGTTATGATTATTTTATGTCAATCAGGCTTTTACTAATCCTGCTCACCGCCATCACCATCCTTCCCTTTACCTTCTCTCCCGCCGAAGCCGCCTTAATAAACCAAATCAACCAGGCCTACCGGGCCGCCTATGGCCAAAACCCTACTCCATCCCAGTGGTCTTATTGGGCTAAACGTGTCCAGCGCGGCGACAAAACCACCTATAAAGCCTTGGTAGGCGCCATGTCCTTTCAAAAATCAAATGGCCGTAAAGCCCCCGCTTCCGCCCCCGCCACCACCGTCGCCGCCGGCAGTTTCAAGGCCTCCACCTCTCTTTATCCCTCACCTTACAGCCCCAACCTTCTCCCCGACGGCACTCTGATAAAATCCAGCGCCAATCCCCAGGTATATTATGTTCTCGGCGGCAAGCGCAGTTATGTTCTCTCTAGCGTCATCAATCGCTGGCTTAAAGAAGCCCATTTCTTTAATCAAGGTGTCGTCATTACTCTCTCCCCCCAGGATTTTGCCCGCTATAAGCCCACCCATACCCGCAACCCCCTCTATATCGGAAAAGTTCTGGTTCATCCAAGCGGCCGGCAATTCTATATCGACGACAAATTACGCAAGCGCCCCTTGTCAGCTTCCGTCCGCTCCGCCCTCAAATTCCCCGGCGGCAATAAATACTCCACCACCGCCGCTCATCTCAAGGAATTTCCTGCCGGCCCGGCTCTCAAAGCAAACAAACAGCCCGGCGGCATGATCGTCTACGATGGCCCCTATCATGGCGGTCGCATCTGGAGAATTGCTGAAGCCGCTGGCGGCCAACTGCAAAAAAGGCTCTATCTGGGTGACTATTTCTACGAGGCTGAATATTACCCCGACGAAGGTCAGCGCGTAGGCGTCTCGGCTGGTGAATTAGCCAAATACCCGCGCGGCCCCAATATCTCCAAATACCCTGATGGCTGGCTGGTAAAACTTGGCGGCAAAGTCTATGTCCTGCAAAAAGGCCGCCTGCGCCACGTCACTTCCCCCAAAGTTCTGGCCGCCATGGGCTATGGCAAACAAAATATTATCTCCGCCTTTTCCAACTTCACCGGCAAATTACCGCACTCCCAGCCAATCAGCGCCTTTAAGTCCATCAACGCTTCCAGCACTGCCGCCAAAGCCACTCCCACTAAAACCGCTCCCAGCACCACCAGTAATTTAACCCGCGTCAAACCATCAGTCCGGGCCCTGATTGGTCAGGTCAATGACATATATCGCTACGTTTTTGATAAAGAAGTCACTTCTTCGGAGAACAAATTCTGGACCGACTATATCCATAGCGGTGAAGTATCCACCAAAGCCGAACTTGTTGATAAGATGCGGCAAACTAAAAACAGCGGCCGAAAACCCGGTAAAACCAGTCGTAATGCCAACATCAGTCTGGATGAATTAAGAGGCAAATGGTTCCCCTACCTCTTCTATTACCTGCATCGTAAAGAACCCTCCGGAAACGACACCAATTACTGGAACTCGCGCATCACCGAAGGCGACCGCGACACTATTCAAAAACTGGACGGCAATCTCCAATGGCTCTGGCAAAACGAACGCAAAACCAGTAAGTAAAGCAACTTAAACAAAGCCAATGGCTCCGACTCGGGGCAGACGGACACAATAATTCAATTAGGTAAGCTCAAAACAGAGTTACTATAACTGCATCCAGAACCATATTCCTCAAGAAATTCAATATTAAAATATGCCACATAGCGGCCCAGGCCATCTTGAACCATCAGCACCGGATATTTTTCCTTGACTAGCTGGCGAGCTTCATCAGCTTTTGGCATCAAATCATACAATTCATCAGCTAAATCAATTGGTGCCAGGAATTGATAACCGGCAAAAGTTCCCATCGACTCAAAACGAGTTTCTGCCTGCTCGGGAGATAATTTTAATACACTATAGTTACTCGGTTGGCATGCGCTTGTGCTGGCATAGAATCCATATATGCCGGTGAATAATCCGCCATCGTCAAGATCAATCTTAAGCTCCATCTCATCGGGATAGTAGTACCTTCCATAGTTACCTAGGAGAAGTTTATTTCGAGTAGGTAATTCTGCTTCGTAAATCTTAATCGTATGATCAGGATTACGAACTATAAAGTATCCTCCATCCAACTCCTCATAGATTGTGCCGATTCCCTTAATTTCCCCGATTTGCTCCCAGTTTTTTAAAAAACTCTCATCTTCTTTTGTGTCTGCGTTATACTGGTAGTACCTTCGAAAATGGTTAAAGATATCATCTGGACTAAATCTTCCCGCTATCAATGTGGCGCCGTTTAGTGATAAGCGTTCAGGTAAAAACAGGGAGGGAATATTTATATCATCAGCCGCCCAGAATAAAGTTGTCAGATAAGTCTCACTTGTATCACTGGTACCAGACAACTGGCGCAGTAATATAAAACGGTTTTGGTCCAGATCGTGAATCACTCTATCAATTAAAACCTGGCCATGAAATAAAATCTCCTGATGAAAAATCAGCAGGTCATCCCCCTGATACGGACCGGATGCCACTGTTCCCACCCGATATATTTCCAGATTATCAAGCAAAGACTTCCATTCTTTCCGGCCGCTTTGAGTAGTATTGTAATTCAGGGCTGATTCCTGCTCCTTCAGCAATTCAACTGCGTCAAGTTGCTGAATATCAGGTAAATAATTTATAGTCAGATCCATTCGATCAGTAATCGTGCCGGGAGCTTTCATATATTCAAGTTGGACCACTACTTCTGTAAAAGTTTCCCCGGCATAATTCGCCGCTCTTTGAGACACAATGATAGATCCATCCGCGTGATAGGCGCGAATCACAAGTTCATTATTACCCGGGGCAATTAGCCCGCTATCTTCAGTAATTAAATACACCCAATTATTAAGGGGTGACGTAAATTCTGTAATCTCTATTTCCTGTCCCCGACTGGTGATCGTCAATCTGGCCACATCATCCGTGATGACGGCCCCTTTTAGAGTATATTCAGGAGTATCAATGACTCCCTGTTCAACTACCTGGACACCGCGCGCCGGGAAATACGGCGGCGTTGATTTTAACTCAATAGACCCAGTGTTTAGCCTCTCAGCTTTAGATGCTGAAGGTATATTACCCGTTGTGAATATTACTATCCAGGCAGTTAATGTTAAACCTGCCCCAATTATAATCACCATATATATTATCAGCAAAGCATATCGCCATGTCTTATAGCCAGCTTTTAACTGGCTATTACTGGAACTAGTGGAAGATAATAATGGACTATCAGACTGATCAGGCTTTTGTTTTGGTCTTTGCGTATTATCTTCCGCCATTACTCAATTATACTGCAGAATAAATCATTTGACACTGCCCCCTGCAATT
>QIFI01000005.1 GCA_003229735.1 Candidatus Anderseniibacteriota bacterium
CTACAACCGTCACCATCGCCGCCATCACCACCAGGGCAATAATCGCCACCACCAATATATTAATCAAATAGCCAATGCTTTGGCTGGGAGTGCCAAACGCGGGCAAATCTAAAAAATCGCAAACGCTGGTCCCTTTTTGTATTTTATCGAACCACCCCACTTCAAAATTTCCCAAACTGCACACGCATGTGCCCGGTACCCCCCTGGACAGATCACAATAAGCGTCAGTATTTGAGTTAGTATTGCAATTACTATCATCAACACACGTTCTGACTGCCTCTGCCTCCCCCGGTAAAATCACCAATCCGATACTGATTATTACCACTATCAGACCCACTCCAATTAATTTCAATAACCCCGTCCGCTTCATATCATACAGTCTAACAAAATATTATGTTCTAAGCATTTAACTACTCACCGGTCGAAAGAGAAGAAACAATACCCATCGGATCCGTTAATGTCTCCCATAATGTATCCATTATCACTAACGGAAGAATAACCAGTATCAAAAACATAAAGGTCAACACCACCAATACCGGTATGCCAATCAAAGCCGCCCGTTTCTTGACATCTCCCACTATCGCTTTCTTGGCTTTTTCTTTGGCCATCTGCGCCCCTTCAAACACCACCTTGTCTATTATCCCGCCTCCCGCCGCCCCTTCCTCTGCTTCCGCTTCTTTTCTGGCCGTCCGCAGCTCCTGCCCCTCTCGTCTGGCCTTATTAAGCCGCTGTTTTTTAGCCGCCAGAGCCAGCCGATAAGGCGCCTTGCCTGCCTGTTTTCCCACTTGCTTCCCTGCCGTTTGTCCCGCTTTCTTGCCGGCCATCCCTCCCGCCTTGCTTCCTATCTTGGCCCCGGTCGTTGCTCCTGTTTGAGCTCCCGCGATGGCCCCCGGGATTGCTCCCACTCCCGCTCCGGTCACCGCTCCCGTAATTGCTCCGCCCACTGCTCCCACTCCCGCTCCGGTCACCGCTCCGGCCGCCCCTCCCGCGGCCGCCCCTCCCGCCTGGCCTACTGCTCCCCCAATCTGCTTACCCGCCACCCCGGTTTTCTTAGCCGTTTTATTCTGCTTCTGTTTTAAGGATCTCAACTCCCGCGCCCGCTTTTGTTGCTCCTGCTTTTTCTTATTCTCCTCGCGCCTTAATTGTCCGCTGTCGTTAGCCATGCCATGTCATTATCTTCCGGCTAACTCTCTCTTGGCCGCCTCAATCGCCAGCACCTGCTGTGGATCAGATGTAATCACCTGGTCTTCCGCGTAACTGGCCACCACTTTAATCGCCACGTGTTTAAGTCCGGCAAAGAAAATTCCTTCTCCCACATCACTCTCCAGCAATCTGAATTTCTCGTGATCTGTCAGATAAAATACTTCCGCCAAGGTGTCAATGGCCGCCGGTGACTGGCGCAGTAATAACTGCAGAGACGAATTAGTGACGATCGGCTTGCCGTAACGGGATCCCAGAAAGTCCTGAATATCCTGGGTAATTGTAGTTACTCCCAGATAATATTTGCGGGCCCGCTTGGCCATGGAAAACATAAACTTGGCCGATTCTTCATGCTGCATCATCACCCACGCTTCATCCACCACCAGCATCCGCTTCTTCAGCTTGCTTCGCACCTTGTTCCAGATAAAGCCCAGCACTACATACATCGCAATCGGCCGCAGTTCCTCCTCCATATCCCGCACATTAAACACCACTAACTGTTTGTCCAGGTCAACATTGGTCTGCCGGTTAAACACTCCGGCAAAAGTCCCCTCCACGAATCTCTCCAATCTTAATGCCACCCCCGATCCGCCTGCCATGTCGCTGATAATAGTGTAGAAATCCTGCAGGGTAGGCATCTTGGCGTCTTTCCATCTAGTATTTTTGGTAATGTCTTTCAGCGCGTAAGTTTCCCACAGCGCCCGATCCGCGATAGATTGCTCTTCCGGAGTCAGCCCCCCCGCCATCAGCGAAATCAAACCCGTCAATCGGGTAATATTTTCCCTAAGCAATGATTCCGGCTCGTCATCTTCCCGCAGGGCCGGTAAATCAAACGGGTTAATCCGATGATCGGAAGCCGTCGCCACCCGTAAATATGCTCCCCCCACTGAATCCGCCAGATAACGATATTCCTGCTCCGGATCAATCACAATCACTTCCGTATCAAACATCAACTGCCTTAAAATCTCCAGCTTCACCGCATAGCTTTTGCCCGCGCCGGATTTGGCGAATATAACCATATTCGCGTTCGGCAGACTAAACCGGTCAAACAATATCAGACTATTATTATGCAGATTGACCCCATACAAAATACCGCTATTGCTGGTCAAATCGGAACTTACGAATGGAAACACCGTCGACAAGGAAGATGAACTCATATTAGTCGAGCGCGCCAGCTTATCCTGTCCCAAAGGCAAAGTCGATAAAAAGCCCTGCTTCATCTGAAATATGGCCGGCTTCACGTATACCAGTCGTCCCTCCAATAGCACTTCAATTTGCGCCACTACTTCGTCCAGTTCCTCTTCGCTGTCCGCGAACAGCGTTAAGTACAAACTGTATTGAAAAAACCGCTCCGTCCCCTGCACTAATCTATCCCGTAATTCTTCTATATCTCGATAGGCCGTCTCTAATTGCGGATCTCTAATCTTCCCTTTTTCCGTCCGCATCAATATAGAAGCGGCTACCTGGGTCACCTGCTTCTTCAAATGCCGCAAAATCAAGGCCGAATCCTGGGGATATACAAACATGCTCAAATCAAACTCTACGTCAAAATTAATAATTGGCGACAGCCAGTTGGTTTCCAGATATCTGGGATATGTTAATACAAACAAAGTAGTGGCAAATTTGCCGTCAATCTCTATATATTTACTGGATACGCTAAAAGCCGCCGGGGCAATAATGTCTTTCAGCTTTACCACTCCCTTGTGCCACGTATCAACCACCGCCTGCTCCTTGGCCGGCAAGGCTTTTTTCTTAGTCTTCTTGACCTTCTTTTTTTTATCACCAAAACCCAACATAAATATCTATTATACCCACCAGTATAACAGAACCACCGATTCTTACCCGCCTCATTCCCGCCTCATTAAATTATTGGTGAACCCGCTTTGTTTTCCGGCTCTTTCTTAAATAAATTTTCCGGCTCCGTCTCTTCCACTGCCAATTGCGCCACATTGCGCAATCTCTGGTGCCTCGAAGTGACCGGATTCAGCGTATTGTATAAAAGCTCCAGCATCTCCTGGGTTTGCAGGGGCGCCAGCCGCAGTCCAATATTTCTAAGTCCCACCGCCACCTGCTCCACTCGCTGTAGTAGTTGTTTTTTGTAATGTTCAAACTCTCCATCGGTCATCGACTTCTTCTTTTTTGGGCCCAGGCCGCTAAAAGCCTTGCCTATTTTTTTAGGCATAGAATCTTTCTTGCTCTGCAATGGCGAAAATGGCACCGTCGCAAAAAATGTTTTGGTCATAATATCATTGCCCTTCACCATATCCTCTACGAAATTAATATATTCTCCCATCTGCAGGCGCAGTAATTCATTTTTTTGCCTTTCCTTTTTAGCTCTAAGCTCCTCAATGTATGGCGTGATGTCCAGCTTTCTGGAAGTCACCGATATCTGCAATTGAAAATCCAAAGAATTTAGAAAATCCTGAAAAGCATAAATAATCGCATTCTGCTCATCTTCCGCTTTCAGGGCAAAGTTCAAAGAAGACACAATCAGCGTGGCCCTAAGGCTCATGTCAGTCATAACTGCCACCCCGTCTCTAATTTCACTAATCTGCACCAGTTGTTGGGTAGCTGACTTGCTGGTTGATTCTCCTTTATTTTTTTTCTCGGCCATGCCATTAGCATACCATTACTTTCTGCCTGACTCACAGCTTTTTCCTGATGTAAATTTATTATCCGCCATTTTGATTACTGCCGCGCTCCCTTCTCCCCTTCGGGGAGAAGGCCAGGATGAGAGGGCACAGCCGCCACGCCATTGGAAATTGGTCATTAAAGATTATATACCTCCCGCCCCCTCTAAACTCCCCCTCGGGCAGGGGGACAACCTCCGCCTTCTAATGTTTACCCTTTACCTTTTATTCAAGACAGAATACAATCCCTCCCTACACGACTCTCTGTATATCTCTCATCTCTGCGTCACCAGCATCTTCTCCTTCCAGCATCGGGTCCACCTCATCTTCGGTAGTCACACTGCCCGCCATCATCAGACTTTGCGCCACTAAACCCAAGGCCGAGGTGGGGCCTGTAATCACTTCATTCACCTCCTCAAATTCAGCCCCCGCGATTTTTAGACTTGTCACCTGCTTGCCCC
>QIFI01000074.1 GCA_003229735.1 Candidatus Anderseniibacteriota bacterium
CTGCGGCCCCCGACCATTAATCTTATAATTTTTTGTCACCACCTCTTCCCTTAATACCTTCGGGTCGCCCTCTTTCTGCTTGAAAGTCTCTGTCGTCCACCCCCTAAATTTATTGAAGGCCTTCTTCGTCGCTCCGCCAATTTTCGCTAGCCAATCCTCTTCCTGATCCTCCTGATCTTCCTCCACTTCACGCGATCTATCTTCATTCTCCTTCATCCGCTCAACAAATTCCGCTCTTTGTGGAAATTGCTCCTCGTCTATCTCTTGATCTTCATCCTCTGTTTGTTCAACACCCCCTACTTGATCCTCCTTCTTAACCTCCTCCTGAACTTCACTTTCACCAACTGCCTGCTCTCCCGCCTCCGCCCGATGCCTTTCTCCTAATTCTTTCAAAAATTCCCGGGGATCCTTTATGTCACTTCTCGCCTCTAAGCCGACCAGGTACCTGAAATTATCATCCGCTCTCACTATCCTCTCTTCTTTATTGCTCCCCGCCTTTAACGCCCGCTTCTCCAGGCTCTTAACATCACCCATATATTCCGCGTAATTTACCCAGTTATCACTCCCCGCCGCCGTCACTCTACTCTCCTCCATCTGCTTCAATAATCCCTCCTTATCTGCCTCATCCACTACTGCCGCCCCTCGCTCATAATCCACCGCCGACCTCAACCGCGCGTACTTTTGCCATTTTCCCTGCTCCTTGTACTTCTTCAGCATATTATCAATTCGATCATGCCAATGTCTTTTATCTTTAGGCAAAGCGCTGGGCTCATTTAAATATCTTCGTCGGGCCATCTCAAAAGCTAACTTCACCGTATCCCCTTCCTCAATTGTCTTCGACATATCTTCCTGTAAATACTTTCGAATACTGCTCCCGTCTTCAATTACCCCCAGATATTTTGCCTTGATAGCCAGGTTCGACAAGTCTTCCTGACCATTAACCGTCCGATCCAACATCCCCACCCTAATTATATCCGCGTCTGCCTCCGGCAGATTGTCCTCCATCTTCAAATATTTCAAATACGTATGATACCTGGCCACTGCCTGTGGGCCCTGGTCCCGCATTGCTTCGCTATTCGCCAATAATTTCTGCCGATACTTAATCAACCCCTCGCCTGACAATTGCACCCCCGCCCGCCGTAAATTAGCCAGCTGTTTCGCGGCCGCGAACGCCCCTTTCGGCGTCCCATCTTTTAATAACTCTTGCAATTGCTTTCTGGCCCCCGCCATATCCTCCCGGGTAACCCCTTCCTTTCCGAAAACTTTCGTTCCCTCTAATTTTTTTCCCGATTCCTCATTCACTGCTTTTGGAATCTCCCGCGGTTCAACTCTATCCAAACCAGCCACTGCCCCTTTCTCCTCACTCTCCGAGTCAATCCTCCCCACTGCCGCCTCACTAATCACCGGCCCATCCATATCAGCCACTATCTCTACTCCCCCCGCTTCGCTCACCCCCGCCGCCCCCGTATTTTCTGTCGCTCCTTCAACCCCTTGCTGTACTAATTCATTCTCCCGATCATCCATCTCGTCAACCTTACCCTTCGTCTCGACAGCCGTCCGCTGAACTTCTTTAGAACTGTCTCCCTCTTCATTTTGCCCGGTCGACTGCTCTACGTCTTGTAAATCCTCGTTACCCCGCACTGCGCCCCTCAATTGCCTGGCCATAAACTCCAGATCCGCCTTCAACTTAGACCGTACGTCACCCCCGCCGGCATAGTTATCAAATATTTTAGCGTTCAACTCCAACTGCCGCCGCTCGCCATCACTCAACTTCCCATTTTCACCCGCTCGATATTTATCCATCACCATCCTGCTCTCTTCCATCTTGGCCCGGCCCTGAATCTCCTCCGCCAATCTGACTTTTTGCTTATCACTTTCCTTCATCTCATTCCAACCCTGATGCCCCACCTGCTCCCTAAGCGCCGTACCAAAAACTTTAGCCGCCTTGATTTTCTCAACTCGCTCATCTTCATCCAAATCACGCATGTCCTTAAACACCGCGTCTAAAGATTGACCCTGATTATCATCCGCGCTTCTTAAATCATCTATCAGTGCCACTATGGCATCATTTTTATCGCTCACATTCTCTACCGGCTCCGCCTCCCGCGCGATATCAGAATCAAATCCACTCTCCATTGCTAAATCTGGCTCATCTATATGTTCCTGCAATCTCCTGGCTATAACATCATCCACATCTCTCACTAAATCATCCGGCAAAGAACCGGACATCATCTTATCAAGCTTATCCGCCCGATCATATAAAACTTCATCATGTTTTTCGTCTCCCGTCACATACTCCACTTCATAAGCCCACCTGCCGCCTGGTTCAGACTTTTCCGTCCACTCATCCGCGCCGCTTTCTTTCCCCGGACCTTTCGCTTCCGGCGCCGCCTCCATTGCGTTTACCATATACTCATAATGCCACATAAGTTGCTAATATCTCAAGCAAAAGCATTTCATCGCCAAAAAAAGACCGTATTCACTACCAAGCATCACTTATCCACAGCTCGCGGTGGATAACTCACCACTTATCCACAGAACAAAGAACAAACAACGTGTTCAATGCCGTCTCCTTACTCCAAATATCTCACCCAATCCATAATTCATCACTAAAAAATATAATATCCCAAACCAGATGTCTCACGACATCTTTTCTATACTGAAAATCTCCTACAACTTTTCTACGGCGACAATAAAAAGGCCAACAGCAACACTAACAGGAGCGCCCCCAGCGCCACCCATAGGTACCCATTCCAGTCGATTACTTTTACCCTTCCTCCCCCTCTTTTTTTATTAGCCATAAACCAATTATACCATTACTCACCAGATATTACTATTTTATAACTCAACCAACGCTATCCATCTTATTCTTACTCCGCCGCCTGTATCTTCTAAAAGAATCTGCCTTTTCTCCCCGCACCTCTAACCCCGCCCCTTTTCCCAATCGCCTCTGCTTATTTTCATCCGCCAGCGCCCTTCTGTTAACTTCTATCTTCTTTTTCCGATGTTTTCTCACCTCGCTCCAAATATAAAGTCCGTCTCCAATAATAATCAATAACACCGGCCCCGCCACCCAGCCCACCAATCCCCACCTGGTTTTTCCATAGGCCAGCACCTGGCCCACATATGGCACCACCAGCATCTGTTTTCCTGACACTTGCCTGTCCTGCACCAGATAAGGATCCACTTCTTCTATCGCGTCCCCGCGGGTAACATATTCAAATCCGGAGGTAGTGGAAGATCTATCAATTACCCGATGTATCACCGTCAACTTCTCATTATTAGGACTCTCATATGCCACAATATCCCCCACTTCATATCCCTCTGCTCGCGGCCTGACCACTATCACATCCCCGGCCCTAAGCACCGGCTTCATGCTGTTTGATCTAACAATCACCGCGGTATTGCCAAAATAGGGCACCATTACAAACCCTAATAATCCTAACCCGGCCACCGCCAAAGCCAATAACCCCAATCCGACAAACTTCCCAATTATTTTAATTAATCCAAACACACTTAAATTAACAATAGCACCCTGCTAATGCTTACCACCTAATGCTTAATGCCTAACCGTGGGGTCCCTCTTATCTCTCCTTCCCCCTGCGCATCCTCTTTCCGATGCCCTCCCGCGCTTCCAACCAACGCCTCGATACTTCCCCAGTATATCACACCTCATAACCACGCTACCTGGCGAATTGGCCCTGGGAAATTTAGGCACCGCAAAAAAATAACTTGGCCGTATCTCGTTCAATATGTGCCCAAGTTATTTTTTTACAGTGCCTTATACTAAATTTATGCCTCGATTTCTCTTCTTGCTTATCGCCGCTCTCCTCGTCTCCATCTTTGCGTATTTCGCTGTCACCGGCCTTAACCAATCAACTCTTAAGTCGCTCACCGACTCCGATCTGTCCCCCGATCAACTCTTAAGTCAACTCCAGGATATAGCCAGTCAGCCGGTCTTCACTTCCATCCCCCTCCGCGGACCCTCAAGCCAAGCCGGCGCCGAACTCACCATCAATGGGCTGTTGACTGCCACTAATCAACACCGGGTTAGCGCCGGATTAAAACCGCTTCAGCTCAACCCCGCTCTAAATAAAGTTGCCGCCGCCAAAGCCAGTGACATGTTCACTCAACAATATTTTGAACACGTTTCCCCCACCGATGTTGGCCCGGCCGATCTGGTAAATAATGTCGGATACAAATACCTGCAAATCGGAGAAAATTTAGCCCTGGGCAACTAT
>QIFI01000095.1 GCA_003229735.1 Candidatus Anderseniibacteriota bacterium
TTAATCTGGCATATTCACCCCCGGCTTTTATAGCCGCCCCCTCCGCCGCCAACTGCCGCACCTGATCATCCGTCCGGGCGTCATTTCCCTCTAACGTAATCGGCCGCACCAGAATAGCCGACAAATCCGTCTGGGTGGCATCAATCACATCCTTGTCTTCCGCGTCAAAAGACGGCCGTGGATCTGTGGCAGCTCTCTTCGTCAACAAATCTTGCCGCGAAAATTGGCTTGGCGTATCCTTCGGCTCCACGTAATCCGCCTGATCTAAAGATGCTAAAACATTATAAAATAATTGCTGCTGCCCCACCGCCGTATAGAAAACCGCGTGCGGATCAGCCCGCGCCGTCCGTGTAGTTAATACTATTCCAGCTCCCATCACCATCACTAAAACTATCAAGCTAATAATATTTCCCAATCGTCGTCGCATAATTACTGGTTCATTATAATTACTAGTTACTGTTTACTGTTTACTAATTACTAAATTCTCATTCCAGTCCATATTTTACCTCCAGGTTATTTATCTCCGCCGCCAGCTCCTGCCACACTAATCCCAATTCTTCAATATTCTTGGCCCCAATCAATCCGCCCACAAAATCCTTATTCACGTCTCGAAGCAGATTAGCGTTATCCCTAAGTGACATCGAAGCCGCCAATAATTTGGTATGAAATGCCGCCGCCTCCGCCGGCACCTCCACTGCCTCCAGTATTTCCACGTTATTCCGCAAAGCCTCCGCGATCTTTATCATCGGTTCGCTGTTGGCTGAACTCACCTGCAATCTAAACGCCGCCTCCAAATCAGCACTGGTCACCGGCGCCAATTTAGTATTACTGGTTGAAGACACAATATCTAAATATCCTTTAATCGCTTCCGCTCCCTCTGCCGGCGTTATCTTTATCGTCCCTTCCTTAATCAACGGCAATAACTCTCCCTTATTGGCATTAACATAATTCTCCAGCTGCCCCTGATCTAATATCTGTTCTCGGGGTACATCAATCGGCAAGCTGGCCAGATACTTTTGGGTATATGTAGTCTGAACCGCCACCTGCTTACCCGTCGGCGGCTTAACAATATCTTCCGGACCGGGTGTCAATGGATCGCGCCCGGTAGTAATTTCTGTCAAATCATCCACCCCGTCTCCATCCGTATCCGGATTGTTGGGATCGCTGTTATAAAAAGTCACCTCATAAAAATCAGCCACCCCATCCCCATCACTATCTTTCTCGCTATCGGCCGCGACTTTTGATTTGCCGCCGCCCAATCCCCCATCCAGAGTAGTCTTGAGCACAAATTTACCTCCCCAATACAACCCGAACAACACCAGCAGAGCCCCTGCTGTTATCACCGCTAACCGCCAGCCAAACCTATTTATATCTTGCACGGCTAAAAAGGATAATTAACTAATCTTATGCTTTTCAGTATAGGTTATAAACCACGAATCAGAAAATAAGGGAAAAAAGACGAGAAGTGATTATTTATAGCGTTCCCCTCTCCCCCGATGGGGAGAGGGCCGGGGTGAGGGGCGTTGTCGGCCCCCGCAACTTACCCCTAAAACTTCACTTTGGTATCCGGCAGTAATCCTCTCAAGTTTTGCACATCTCCCGGCGGCAGCGGATTACCCGTTAAATCCAGCACTTCCAGTCGCTTGGCTTTAGTTAAAGATAGTGGAATAGAGCTGATCTTATTACCGCTTAGATTAAGCACCCGCAACTGCGGCAGTTGGTCTATCCATTCCGGCACTTCCTTAATAATGTTATCGCTGGCATCAATCACAATCAGTGAATCCATCATGCTAAGCCCCACCGTCAATCGCAAATTCTTATCCCCGCTAATGTCCAGCCCGCACACCGCCACCTTATTCTTCGATGAATCAACCAGCGCCTCCTTCAAGTCGGTATAAATTTTATCACACCCTAATTCCGAAATAGGCAGCTCCCTCTGATTATCTACCGCTATTTCTTCACTCACGAATAATTGCCGTCCTCCCCAATACAACCCGAACAACACCACGATAATCACCGTTGTCACCGCCACCAGCCGCAACCCAAATTTTATCTCCGATCCCTTCGGCTCAAATTTTATATTTTTCTCATCCATATTCTCCACTTAAGTATATAACAATTAGTGATTTAGTAATAAAGAGCGCCAAAGTAAATTAGCTTTCTGTCGCGGGTGGCACGGCGGGAAGGATTCCATCCCCGAGGGAATTCCGGAGGGATCCCAGCCCGTGGCTGGGAAACCGGAACTGTACACAGGGGATGGAAAGGACCCGCCGTGACAGGACCCGCGACAGACAGACATGTTTATCATAAAAACGCTAATCATTATCAATAATCGTCCCCGTCCCCGACGTCGACCCGCTCGTACTGCTCCACGACACCCCAAAAGTTTCGGTCCCTTCTACTAAATCATCATCTACTGTCCCCACCACAATCGATCTCGATTCCCCGCCTTTCAAAAATATGTTAGCGGCGCTCCATCCATTATAGTCCTCCGGCCCCGCCGATCCGGAACTGATAGACACTTCACCCCTTTGCGACTTATCCGAACTATTACTCAAAGTAAACCTGGCCACTTGCCCTTCCGCTAAAGTAACACTGTTAATACTAACTGATAACACTGTCGCCACCGCCTTCGTGCGAGACAGCGGCTTAGCCGCTCGATTGGCGTTGTCATTTGACCCAATCGTCCCATCCGGATAAACGCATGGCTCTTCTCCTTCTTCGCCCGCCCCCGGACTGGTATCCGGCCCCCCATCATCCGGCGTCGGGCTGATAATCGGCAGAGGCGGCGGATCGAAATGATGCAGGTACTGCTTATTTGCCAGACATTCAGCCTGGGAAGTCACCCATATATCATGAAATATTATCGGCACCGGTGTCGGCGACGGGCTAACCGTCGGCGACACCGATGGTGAAGGACTGCTCGACGGGCTAACCGTCGGCGACGGAGTTTCGCAAGGCGGCAAAGTTGGCGTGGGCGGTGGAGTTCCCGGGGACGG
The DNA here is from genome assembly GCA_003229735.1 of Candidatus Anderseniibacteriota bacterium. Taxonomy (GTDB): domain Bacteria; phylum Patescibacteriota; class Andersenbacteria; order UBA10190; family UBA10190; genus SZUA-179. The sequence continues at coordinate 3,000 of QIFI01000095.1, forward strand.
ACTAGCCGGCTCCGGTGATGTTGGCCCAAATGTAGGCGTCGGCGTCACCGTCGGCGACGGACTGGCTGGTTCATCATTATCCAGAATATTGCATGTGTCCAAACCCGCTCCGGCCTTGCTGGCTCCGCTCACACCGGTAATCTCAACTACCAGATCTTCCGTCCCCTCCACCAGCAAATCTTCCAGAGTAATCACCGCTGTCCCGGAACCCAGCCCATCCTGCACTATAGTTATCACCTCTCCCTCCAAAGCTGAATAATCCAGACCTTCCGTGGCTGTCCCGTCAAATGTCGTTAATATCACTTGAATATCCTGATCCGCCGCCACCACATTGCCTTCCTGATCAATTACTCTGACCGTCACCGCTATCGGCTCCCCTTCAATGGCGTCCGTGCAGGATACGTCTACCAGTTGTTCTATTGGAACAACTGGCGTCGGTGTCACCGTCACTGTTGGCGGCGGCGTCGCTGGCGGCGTCTCCGGCGGCGGCGTCACCGTCACCTCATCGTCATCTAATATAACTGCTACTGCCACCGATGATCCCAATTCTGCTCCGGTTAAATACTTACTTCCAATCACCCCCAAAAACTGCTCGGTTGGCTCCGGTATATCATCCGAAACAATCGGCACGTCAACAAATGTCCCCCAGGATCCCGCCGGAATATATATCGAACTAACCTGATTATCAAAAGCTGGTCCGTGTACATAATCATCTCCCCACCAAGCGTCTCCATCCACCGTCTCAAAATCAAATGTCACTCCATCATGATCCGACACCAGATTTCCGTCCGCGTCCGTCACTGTAAAATAAAAGGTGGTAAACACGGTGCCATTAATATCCCCCTCAACCACCGGCAATGGATCCAGCACATTCACGTAATATGCGTCATTATCATCATCAATAATGGTGGCAGTCCCTTCCTGCTGGCCCATCTGTGCCCTGCCTTCAGTTACCACGCTATAAGATTCAATTCGAGCCTGAAAATTTTCAGTAATAGGATCTTCCGGCCGGTTGTCTTCTATCACCTGCACCACGAAATTAACGGATGAATTGCCCGGCTGTAAAGTTATCTGTTTTTTTATTATCCCCTCATAATCTTGTCCAGCCCGGGCTATTCCATTTCCACCCTGCGGCGTTCCGTCAAACGTGCTCACCTCAAAAGTCACCGAATCTTCCATAGATGCCGGTTTTCCACTT
>QIFI01000056.1 GCA_003229735.1 Candidatus Anderseniibacteriota bacterium
TTATAGCGTAGCCGGGTAGAAGATGTGTAATGAGAAATAAATTGTGGGTAATTATGGGGCCGACGGCTAGCGGGAAGACCGATTACGCGATTCAATTGGCGAAGGAGAAGGGCGGGGCGGTGGTATCGGCTGATTCGCGGCAGGTTTACGCGGGGATGGATATAGGGACAGCTAAACCAAGTTTGGCTGTAAATCACAAATACCAAAGCCCAAATATGACGGCGGTTCATGATGTTTTGACTCCGGATATGGTGGATGGAGTGGAGCATTATTTATTTAATATTCGAACGCCTGATGATCAATTGACTTTGGCCGAGTGGCAGGCGGCGGCTTTTAAGGTGATTGATAATATATTAGAGCAGGGGCGCACTCCCCTACTGGCGGGAGGGACGATGCTTTATGTAGACAGCATTATTTATAATTATGATTTGCCAAGAATGGCAGTTGATGAGGAGTTGCGGCGAGAGCTGGAGCAGAAGGACACAAATGAGCTATATCAGGAATTAGCGGGTTTGGATAAGGAAGCAACGGAATTTATTGAGCGGCAAAACAAGCGGCGGATTATTCGAGCGCTGGAAGTCATCAAGGGAACGGGCCGGCCTTTCTCGGAATTGAGAAAAAAGAAGCCGCCCAGATATGAGGTAAGAGTTACGGGGTTAAATCCCGGCTGGCCCAAACTTGATAATCGGATCGAGAAGAGGATTAGAAAAATGATTGATAATGGATTGGCAGATGAGGTAGAAGGTCTTCAAAAAAAATATGGGAAGGATTTAGTATTATTAAAAACGATTAATTATAAGCAGATGGCTGAATATCTGGCAGGTGACATCGGCGAGAATGAAATGCTAGAAAAAATGGTGAGAGTAAATAAGAGGTACGCGCGGCGGCAGATGTCGTGGTGGCGGCGGAATGAAGTTCAATGGCTAAATTGCTAAATGATTAAATTGTTAAAAAAAGACGGGTGGGGACCCGTCCTGGTGAGCGGCGGTGCTTCAACTTTGACTAATCAGACGCAAAAGACAAATAATGTTGAAGTCCGGATGATAGATTTTGATGCGTTTCAGCAGTTGCAATAGCCACGCGTCAGACTGGCAGAAATATGAAATAATTTTGTTTCCGCGAGCAATAATTATTGCTACTGGCCTATCCTGCTGGTTGAGGACGACGTAGATGTCGTAGAGGGGATCGCGGACCATATTCTTGAACCGGCTGTATTCTTTAATATGTTGTCTCGGCTGCATAATACTGAAAACAGATTGGATGAAATGATTGAAGGCACCGGTATTTTTTTGATTTCTGCTAATAATAATTACTCCATAGCGGCCTAATCGCTGGACATATTCGCAGTCTGAGGGTTGTTCAGGGGTGCGGGTGGGGGTGAGAGTCGGCCACGGCTTGGCGGTGTTCCAGATCATGATCTTTCTCCGGTTGGGGGCTGGGGGAATTTGAATCGGTAATTTCCTTGATTTTCCTCAAAGCGTCCGGTCTGTCATGAGGATCATCCGCAATCCATGACTCTAATGAAAAAATTGATCGAAGAAGTAAAATAATTTTCCACATTTTATTTCTCCGGTAAATACAGCTCTTAAATTGGATAATGAACGTTGTAGTACCATTACACATTCATTTCAAGTGCCCTGGTTGAAAGAAAAATTCATGAACAACGGCACAAGTACCGGTTACAGGTAGATCTGTAACGGCACAAGTATATAACTACTATTTACTATTATTGTCAATTTTATTTTTGATGATGTCCAGAATTTTTTCGGGATTAGCGCGGCCGCGCAGGCGGGCCATGACTTGACCGATAAGAAACTGGGTGGCGGAAGTTTTGCCGGATTTAATTTTGGCTACCACGTCGGGGTGGGCAGACATGACCTGATCGACGGCCTGAATCAGATCATCCTGGTCACTGACCGGAGATAAGCCTAAATCTTTAATAATATGATCAGGGTCGCCGCCGGTGGATTGCATAGCAGTGAGCACATCGGGAAGATTATTCTGGTTGAGCTGTTTTAAGTAAACTATAACAACCAATTCAGCAAAATTGGCCGGGGTTATATTCAATTTGGCCGGGGCGAGTTGATGTTTGATAAGCAGATCGCGGAGCTGGCGAAGAATAATATGGCTGGCGGTGACCGATAGAAATGGCAGGTCCTTCGGATCTATGTTCAGGCGGTCATTATCCAACTGTTGTAATTCGGAGACGGTGCTTTCAAAGAAGCTGCTTAATTCCTGGTGGTCTATGAAAAGCCGGGCTGATTGTTCAGAAATGGCATACTGGCTGATTAAGCGCTGACGCTGGGCATGAGGCAATTCAGGCAGAGAGCCCACGCGAGCATTAATTTCTTCGAGGGTAAAAACGAAAGGTGGAATATCCGGTTCGGGGAAATATCGATAATCGGCGGCGCCTTCTTTGCCTCTTTGTTCGGTAGTGAGGCCGGTATCAGCGTTGAAGCCGCGAGTGGTTTCCCGGCGAGGAAGCTTATCCTGCTGAAAAAGTTTAGTGAGACGAATAATTTCATACTGTAGAGCCCGCTCGACATGACGGAACGAGTTTAGATTTTTAATTTCAGTCTTGGGATTGAGCTGATCACTCCCCGGTTCTCTTAAGGATATGTTGGCATCACATCGAAGCTGGCCTTTAGACATGTCGGCCGTAGAAACTCGAAGTGTTTTCATAATACGGCGCAGTTCCTGGAGAAAAATTTTGGCTTCAGCCGGAGACCGTAAATCCGGTTCGGTAACAATTTCCACCAGAGGAGTGCCGGCTCGGTTATAATCTACTAGAGTATAATTGGCTCCGGCAGGATGGGTATTTTTAGCGGCGTCTTCTTCCAGATGAGCCCGAGTAATGCCGATGGAGCGCCGCTGGCCGTCAACGATGATGGGGACTTTCCCTGGTCCGCAGAAAGGCTGGTCATATTGACTGATCTGGTAACCTTTGGGGAGGTCGGGATAGAAATAGTGTTTACGGTCGAATTTGCTGTGAGTGGCTAGTTGACAATTCAGGGCGGCGCCGACTCGTTGAATAGATATGATGGAGGCTTCGTTGGGTAGAGGCAGAGTGCCGGGATAGCCGAGGCAGATGGGGCAAATGGCCGTGTTGGGGGCAATATCACCGAAAACATTGGGGCATGAGCAGAACATCTTTGATTTGGTGTTGAGCTGAACGTGGACTTCGAGGCCGATGATTGTTTTGAGGGCTGGTTTAGACATTATGTGGATATTAAGTGATGCTTGGATTGTATAGGGAGGGGCTATAATTTTCAATTTCTAATTTCTAATTTCTATTGAATTTCTAATGAATCAATGGCTAATTTGTGAGCGAGTTGCTTTGATGCTTGATACTGGAGTAGAAATACTGGATACTTACTAGATGATTTTATCTGATGGGGATATTAAGAAGGCTTTGAAAAAAGGGCGGATAGTGATTAAGCCGAGACCTGATTTAAATGAGCAGTTGGGCAGTTCCAGCTTGGACTTACGGCTGGGCAGTACTTTTAGGGTATTTAAACATCGGCGAGTGCCTTTTGTAGACCCATTCGATCCTAAAACTACAGAGGGAATGACCGAGGAATTAAAGATTACCAAGAAAGAACCATATGTGATTCAACCGGGAGAATTTGTGCTGGGAGCCAGCCTGGAATGGATAGAACTGCCGGATGATATAGCGGCCAGAGTGGATGGCCGAAGCAGTTTGGGCAGATTGGGATTGATCGTGCATTCGACGGCCGGTCATATTGACGCCGGTTTTAAGGGAATTATGACCATGGAAATGGCAAATATTGGGATGATGCCGATTATGCTATATCCTCGAATGAGGATTTGTCAGTTGGTTTTCGAGCCTTTGTCCGCCCCGGCCGAGCGGCCTTATACGAAAAAACCGGGAGCCAAGTATTATGGTAAAATGGGAGCTGTGGAGACGGCCATATCGCAAGAAAAAATCTAGATTTTTGCTGGCGACATGATATTTTTAACCTCTAATTTCTATTCAATTTCAAATGACTAATTTAACGGGAGGAGTGAGCTTTAGGGTAAAAAAACTGACAAATGAGGCGAGGATGCCGACTAAAGAGAATCCTAATGACGCGGGGATTGACGTGTATACGAATGAATCTTATGTTTTACAGCCCGGGGAGAGGCACGCTTTTTCAACGGGAATATCGGTGGAATTTCCGGCTGGATAC
>QIFI01000030.1 GCA_003229735.1 Candidatus Anderseniibacteriota bacterium
TTACCGGCCCACCATGAAAGATGTCTATCTGCACCTGGCCCTTTTTAAGCACGCCGACCTGCTCATCAATCACTCCTCAACCGTCGCCCTGGAATCGTTCGCCGCCAATACTCCCGTTATCAATGTAAATTACCCCCCGCCCTGGCATTGGCTTTCCTGGTATCAATCAATCCCCCGTCATGATTTCCGTGAGCATTATGCCGATCTCCTGGCCGATCATCCTTCCCAGGTAGTAACTTCCAAATCCCAACTTATCCAGGCCGCCCGCAATTACTTATCTTCCCCCGATCTTGATCAATCCGCCCGCCAATCTACCTTAACTAAAATGACCACCATTACCGACGGCACCGCCAGCCAAGCCATGCTTGATCACTTTAAACATCTCGCCGCCGCCCATGACACCTAAACGAGGCGCCATTACCCTGGTTTTTGACGACGGTTACACGCCGGTCTTTGACCAGGTAGTTCCCCTGCTCAACCAATATCATATACCCGCCGTCTTTGCCATGCCTATAAATCATCAATCTTTATCCCAGGAATCCGGTTGCCCGATTACTCCCTGGCAAAAATGGCTGCCTTTAACCAGCCAGGGGCATGAAATCGCCGCTCACTCTTTAAATCACACTGACCTCACCACCTTAAATAACGCCCAGTTGGAATCAGAACTTAAAGATCCCGCCCAGCTCCTTCATGCCTCCACCCTCATCTACCCCGGCGGAGCTTACGATGACCGAGTAAAAAAATATACTCAGAAATACTATAAATATGCCCGCACCACCGCCAAGGGTTTTGCCGCTATCCCTCCCCCTGATTCCTATGCCCTACCTACCTACAACTTCACCAAGCATAATTTTTCACCCCCCAAAGCCAACCTCCTGGCCGCCTATACCTGGCTGACCAACAGCTGGTTAATCGAGACTTATCACCTGGTTGACAAACATCCTTCCAGTATGCTACATAGCGTCCAGCTAAAAGACTTCGCTAAACATTTGGCCTTCATTAATCGCCTGCCTATTACTATCACTACTATCAAGAACATTGTTAACCGTATATGATCCGTGAATTTGGAAAATTTATATCGTATTTAATAGCCCCTCTCCCCTCGAGGGGAGAGGGCTGGGTGAGGGGTGTTATTGCTCCTATCGATCCTCCAGCCTTCGGTATGACTTCAAACGCCAGATATTTCCGTATTCTCCCTGTCTCGAGAAAAAGTATTGATATGGATCAACATTTTATTCACGTTGTATGAAAATCCAAATCATTAGAATTGGCCGCCAGCCCACCTGGGAACTCACCCAGCTAATCGAGGAAGCTGCCACTCGCCGCCATTCCATTTCCATTGAAGATTTCGCCTCCCTCAATGATATAAGCCAATTTAATGATAACGGTACCGACGCATTTATTTACCGCTCCACCTCCCTCCAATCACCCCTGGCTAAAGCTACTATTTTAAACTCACTTCAGGCTAAAGTCATTCTTAATCAAGCTCAAAGGAATCTCCCCTTCGCCGCCTACAAATCGTATCAATTTCACACTCTTAGCCGTCACACCTCTGTCCCCATCATCCCCACCTATCAATTCCAAAAAGTCAGCCAACTCAAACAAGCCATTAGTGATCAAACTCTATCCTATCCTTTTGTGCAAAAAATCAACTTTGGGGGTAAGGGTTTTGATGTCAACCTGATTAAGAAACCTTCGGAGCTAACCATCTCCGACCACAGAATTCCTGAATATATCTATCAAAACTTCGTACCTAATAATCACGACTTCCGGGTTTTCACAGTAGGCGGCCAGGTCCTCGCCATTATCAAGAGAACCGCCCCGCCTGACGACTTTCGCAACAACGTCTCTCTCGGAGGCGCCGCAAACCAAGTCACCGATATCTCCCTGATCAATCAGATGATTGTCCTGTCCGATCAAGTCATCTCTTGCTTTCCTCTCCACATTATGGGCATTGATTTTATCCAGCACAGCGTCACCGGTGAACTGCAACTATTGGAAATCAACACCGTCCCCCAGTGGCAAGGAGTCCAAACTCAAACCAAAGTAAATATAGCCGCCCACGTTATTGACCTTTGTGAATCCCTAGCCGCGTCTCCCGCCCGGCGCTTAAGCGCCATTCGCCAAACTTATTTAGACCATTTAAACTCTCTAACTTCATACCAACGCGTTCATTTTGTCAGTCGACTCGCTCTTTTTGATATCTTGCCCGACCTAAAATATCTTCCCACCCCAGCCCAAATGTCCCAAGCTTTTTTTGACCAGCCTAAACCTGACATATCGAAGCTTTACCAATCACCACCTCCCGATCTATCGGCTAAAAAATTCAGCGCCCATCGCCAGGACTTATTGTCTAATAACTACCCCCACCTGTTAAATATTCATCGCCTTTTCGAATGGGCCTCTATATCTGATAGCTTGCATCACCAAAACAAATTACCTGATATCAAAGCCGCCCTCGATAAAAACCAGCTCACCGAATATTATCAACCCCTCATGGATAACCCGGATCATGTCTTAAAACTCTCTTCCATAGCCATCAATTACCTATATTTCCTCGCTAATGCCAACTTACTTGATGCCAAATCGGCCATAAACCTCGACTACATCGCCGATCTCATGGCCCGCGATGCTAAATCTCCGGCTTCCCTCGAACCTGAACTTATTATCTACCTCATCACCCATGCCTTTATCGGCGAATCTAAATGGTATCAAAATCTGCACCTACCCCTAACTGATACCAGTCAGCAACTCATCACCGATGCTGAAAATTTGATCACCCAAAACTTCTTCCAACTCTCCCTCGACTGCAAACTTGAATTTCTAGTTGTCTGCCGCCTGCTCAACTACTCATCCCCACTGAAACCTCAGATTATGTCCGAAGCCGCCAACTCTCTATCTGATCTGGATAATTTTATTATCGACCGCCGCAACACCAGCAATCATAACTCCCGCCGCTCCTTTAACGCCTCCGAACACCGCAATGTTCTGTATTGCATCTTGCAACACTATGCCCCCAACTAATCCCAACTTATCAGTAGTCTTAATCGCCAGCAATGCCGGCCAGCACCTCAAGAAAACCCTCCCCAGTCTGCGTTTTGCCGATCAGATAATCATTGTCATCAATCCCGATTCAGAGGATCAAACAGAACAGCTGGCCCGGGATTCCGGCGCCGAAGTCTATCTTAATCCCTGGACCGGATATGGCGACCAAAAAAACTTTGGTCTAAGCAAAGCTTCCCATGACTGGGTTCTTTTCATCGATGCGGATGAAGAAGTTACTCCCCAACTTGCCCGAACTATTGAACAAACCATCACCAATCCAAGCTTTGACTTCTACTGGCTTCGAATAGTTACCTATTTCTTAAACCATCCCCTTAATCATCTTTACGGACACAATCCCCGCCTATTTAGAAAATCTGCTGGTCATTGGACTGATGATAACGTCCACGAACAGGTGGCTGATCTGACCGGCCACCGCCTATTCCTGGGCGACAATCGTTCCGGTCTTATTGTCGAGCCACTACTTCATTACTCCCATCCCACCATCAAGTCTTACCTAAACAAAATGCAACATTATACTACCCTTGATGCTAAACAAATGTTTACTACTAATCAGCATCGCTCCGGTAAACCAGTCTCTCCATCATTTATCCTCCCCTACCGCCTCGGATTAAAACAACTAATCAAGCTTCTGTTTTATCGTCGCGGCATCCTCGACGGCTATTCCGGTATCGTCTGGTCAATTCTTTCCGCCTACTATGAATACACCATGGCCAAAAAATATCTCCATCTTCTTAATCAGTCCGAATAATTTTATGAGAATTGTTCACACCTGCCTCCGTTACCCTCCCGCCACCGGCGGCGTCGAAACCTACGTCAAGGAAATAGTGGAACGCACCCGCCGCCTACCAACTACCAACTCTCGTCTACTCACTACAAACTACCAACTACCAACTAAATACGATGTCCGCGTCCTTACCAGTAAAATGCGCGCCCATGGCCCAATTTCAGCCTTGCCTCCCGACCAGCTTCAAAATGATCCGCCCTACGTCCAAAGACTCCACCATGCCCCCACTCCCCTCATCTCCTATCCTCGCCTCCAGGCCCTATCATACTACCTAGGCCATCACCAGCCTGACATTATCCACGGTTACAGTTTCT
>QIFI01000007.1 GCA_003229735.1 Candidatus Anderseniibacteriota bacterium
CCTGCCCGCTTTAGCGGGCTTATGATAGGGAGAGGGTTAGGGAGAGGGTAAAAATAATATGCTTATAACATCCGCGTAACCCTCATCCCCCCACCCTTCTCCCTATGAATAGGGAGAAGGGAGAGCGCCCTTAACCAGTGGGCGATTACTTAATATGTCTCTTTAAGGATCCACTGATTCAAACTGGTTTCCCAGTCATAAAGTTTAAGGGGGGCGGGATCGCTGGAGATGCCAGTGTAGGTTTTTATCCAGTCTCCTCCCTGGGCTATATACTTAGAGAGAATAGTCCATTCGGACTGGACGGCGTCGTTGATGGTGAGCAATAGACGCTGTTTGGGCCGGCCCGGTTCGGCAAAATCCAGAAATATGGTATTTGGTTGATCGGTGATGAGAATGCTTAGCGGTTTAGCATCTGTGACAGTGGTGATGTTAACCAGATTTGAGCCGATAAAAGCGGTGATTTGATCATCTGATAATTCTACGGAAATGCTTTGGCCGGGGAGAGAATCATTAATTACTTCGACATTGATGAGATAGACGGCGTCATCAGCCGGGGGCAGGGTCTGCCTGGCCACAAAACGGCGGCTGTCAACAGCAAAGGTGAGAGCGGTGACTTGAGTCTGGTCGGAGGTAAGCAGGACGAGATATTTACCGGTGGGATCCATTTTGAGAGAGGTGATCTGCCCCGAATACCGAGCCAGAAGTTTATGAACAGTGCCGGACTGGCGCCAAATTGTGAAGCCCTGTTTATCCTGGGTTAAATAAAGCAGGCTGTCATCGAGCATCCAACGGAGGTAGACAATGGGGCTTTTGACATAGCTGGTCCGGGGTTTGTCATTTTCATTAACGATTACCAGTTTATTACGACCAAAGAGTGTTCTATTTCCGGTAATGAATCCGGTGGAGGCCTGGGCAAAGGCCAGGGATCGGCCGGTGAAATTTATATCCATGGGGCCGCCGTCGACCAGGGCTTCCATATCTGACCAGTCGAGATTATTGAAACGAGCGGCTAGAGATGGAGGCTGGATGGCTGCCAGATGAAGCTTTGGGTTATCTTTGTTGCCCAGAAACCAGATAAAATTGCCGGCCTGATTCCAGCGGGGCCTGGTCAAAATGTCATTTTGGTTGAGTTTTTCAGCCACAACTTTTGTGCCGCCCTGGAGGGAGTTATATATCCACAATTCGGTGAGAGATTTTTTGGCCGACACTATGTTATCGAGCCAGAAGGCGACTTTCAAATTGTCGGGACCGATATATAAAGATCGAGGTTTTGCCAGGGCAGTTTGTTCGATGATGGTGACGGTTTTATTTTGGTCGGGCCAGTATCGCTGAAGAGTTTTATCGGCGTCTCCCCTATCATCCGTCTGGGACTGATAAAAATACCAGGAAGCACCGTCGGTGACGGCTTCATCATTGATGAATGAGGGGATGGTTAACTCCTGACATTCCGGCTGGCAATTAAAAAATTGCCGACGGCCCTGATTAATATAAAGGGCAATCATCTTTATCGCAGGAGCGGCCTGGTCCTGAAATCCAGCAATTTGCGGGACTGGCGGAGGGTCGGCGCTGGGCATCAATTCCGGCAGATTGTTATAGCCAAAAACGACCAGCGAGATGAGCAGGGCATTAAGCAGAACCAGACCGAACATGCGAGTTATAGCCATGGTGTAACCATACAAAAAAGTTCTGATGTGGGATATGGGCAGTTGGAGCCGATGAAGAGGATCGAACTCTTGACCTAACCCTTACCATGGGTTCGCTCTGCCACTGAGCTACATCGGCAATAGTTTAGTAATCAGTAATTAGTAACTAGTAATCAGTACTAGTGGACTCGAGATGCGGGTTTTATTAAATTACTGTTTTTGGAGGATCTTGTCGAGGTCGGCTTTTTTGGCAGCTATATCCGACTGGGTAAAATGATCTCGGGCGGGCTGGAGAAGGTCTATTAGTTCACGGGCGGTGGCGGCTTTGAGATCCATAGGATGGATATCGCCTTCGGCATAGGCGGATTCCAGATCTTGGTAGGTGGCAAATTCGATGTCTCCGCCGTGCTCCTTCTGGCGCTCAATGCGGAAGGTTTCTTCCCGGTTCCAGAAGAAAATATGACCGATCCAATTGAGGATGGGATTGTAATGGATTTCCCGTTCAGGGCAGAAAGCTTTATTTATTTTTAATTTAATTTCTTCAGGAGTGTCGTGGATCCAGATGGCAGATTTGGGATTTGATTTACTCATCTTCATCTGGGCGATTATTTCTTTCTGTTCCAGGCCTTCTGGAATGGGCCAGACTGGTGGTTTTTGCAGACCGATTAGAAGAGGGTGATGAAGGGCGATGGGCTTGGGTTTAGCGGGGCTGATTTTGTCGGCCACGCCGCGCATAATTACATGGGCCTTACGTTGATCCATGCCGGAATGGGCTATGTCAATGTTTTGGTAAAGGATATCAGCCACTTGCATGGCCGGATAGGTTAGCTTGGCAAAGGCAATATTTTTCTCCTCCTGGCGTCCCATAATACTAATACTGCGCTGGATGCGTGATAAAGTGGTATTTTTTTCCACCTGTTTCTCGAGTTCAAAATAATTCATGGGATTCTTGGCATACCAATCACTAGCTAAGCGAAACTCAATATCATCTGGATTGCCTCCGACGGCCAGATAAGAAGCCTTGATGGCTTCAGTGAAATATCCTTTGCCTACCCGGGCGGCTGTTTCTCGTTGGCCATCGAGCTTATCATTTATGGCGGTGTGCCAATCGGCCAGCCAGACGGTGCATTTTACTCCCAGTTCGGTTAAATCTTTCATGACCAGGGCGCTGATAATCCCCTGTCCGATATGTACATAACCGGAAATTTCAAAACCGACGTAGTGGGTTAATTTTTCCGGTGCTTTTAGACGCTCGACAAATTCATCATCGGTGATGATTTCGGCGGTGTTGTTGATGAACCTTTGAATGATCTCTTCTTTTTCTGACATGAGTAAATTGTAACAGAAATTAGGAGCCAGCTCCGAGATTCGAACTCGGGACCTTTCGCTTACAAAGCGATTGCTCTTCCACTGAGCTAAGCTGGCTTACCATTTGACAAAATCACTTGCTAACCAAGTTAACTTTTGTTGATTATTCTTTGCAGGAGTTAACCTGAAATTAAACGTGGCTCTCCCCTCGCCAAGCATCTTCGAGGGCACGAAGTAGCATTTATCGGAAGTTCTGTCATACACTGCCAGCCAATCGATGTCAGTGCTAGTGTAGCGTATCTCATTCCAGTTGTTTAGGCTACGACACCTGACGATCAAAGTGTGTCCATCAGATTTTGTGTACTTGCATTGTACTCTCTCTAGTTTTCCTTTTCGAAGAACTATTAGGTCATATCTCCAATCTTCCCCCAGCGGTATGGCAACTTTATAGCCTCTTTTTGTGGCTTCGGCAATGATCATTGCTTCTCCAATGTCTCCTTGTCTTTTCTTCTCCGCCATAGTTTTAATTATACAAGACCTTGTGTTATAGTGGCAACTGGTCTTATGTGATATAATGATATATATTGGTGCTTTCCCAACCGGTGGTCCGGTGGCCGAGCGGCTGAGGCGACGGTCTGTAAAACCGTTTTAGGTAGGTTCGCCATGTACCACTTGGGGTACATGGCGCCATGAATCCGACGTGGTTCATGGCGACTCCTATACAATAATAGTATGTTTTACGTATATGTTTTGTTGAGTTTAAAAAGCAATCAGTTTTATATTGGTTATACTAATAATTTAAAAAGGAGGTTTGCTGAACATGTTCTGGGTAATGTAGTAGCAACAAAGCATCGTCGTCCATTGAAATTAATTTATTATGAAGCTCACGTTGTTAAACAAGACGCGGTAAGAAGGGAGAGATATTTTAAAACTACAAAAGGTAAGATTTCTTTAAGACAGATGTTGCGCAATGCGTTAAAATCAGTATAAATAGTAAGTTACCAGGGATGGCTGAGCGGCTGAGGCGACGGTCTGTAAAACCGTTTTAGGTAGGTTCGACTCCTACTCCCTGGACCCCTACTCCCTGGACCACAGAAAATCACTATTGACAAGCAGGCGCATTCAACTATGCTGGAGATTACAAATGGCTTCGGCCTCGCCCCCGCCCTCAAAAGCGGGGGCAAATTATTTTAGGTGAAATTGATCTGAATAATCGCTGACTGGAGTTTTTCAAACAGGTCTTTGTTTATAACATCGAACTTTCTTATCAGGCGACGTTTGTCTATAAAACGCACTTGCGACAGTACTGCCTTAGCGTTTTTCCCACTAACTTTACCTAAATCGAAATAGTACGTTCCCTTCTTTCCTCTTGTGGTAAGCGGGACTACTAGCGCGGCATTTATACTGTAGGTTTTTAGGATAACTACTGGGCGAGAGAATTTTTGGCTTTTGCCATCCTGCTCAAAACCGATGTTGACACCAAGCGAGCACCACCACACTTCGCGTACATGGAAGAAGACTTTGGGATCAGTTTTGTGTATGCGTTTTTTTGCTTCGTTCCAGTCATCAAAATCTTTAACATGAGCCATAATATTATTTTATCACATCAATTGCTCCGAAATTCGGTATTGTTAGCTCGCCAGTTATTTGCTGTAATAAGGTTCTAACACGCTCCTTAAAGGTGGACCCTTTAATATTTATGCTTAGAATCTTTGTGGTAACGTTTTTAAGGCTAAGCTTTAAACTTTGAAGCTTTATTTATTTTATCAGGCTGCTAAAGCCCTGTCAGGCTTGATTTTTTGCCGATGATGCGCTAAAACGGAGGTACAACTAAATAGCTCCCAGGAGGGAGTAAAATGCCTAAACTACGTCCTTGGATGGTGGCATGGCATAAACCCCTAGAAGATAGAGCGCTCGTCGTTCAGTATCCTTCTAGGGTTATACGGGGAAACCCGTATAGGTATCGTAAGATGCCGCTGGCGGCGAGCTTTTTGCGGCGAGCTTTTTGGTTGGCCACCAGATATATAAAAGGTTTATTTATGCAAACAAACCATTGTGACTAAGCGAGACAAAATCGAACAGGGCTCAATAGAGCGTACAGGACATGCTTTGGCCGTCATTAAAAGAGCTACAAATACATTTTTTGGTTTGTTTGGGTTACAACTCGTTGTTGCTAGTGTTTTGGCCTTTTATATTGAAGATGCTTGGATCAACGTTATTGCAACATTAATCATGCTCTTTCTTACTTTCAGGATAAGGAAGTACCATACAAGGGCTGCGTTAATACTTTTAAGCCTTTTAGTTATTATATTCATCGTGATCGGAATAATTAATGCTTTAGCGCGAGGGTATCCGGGTGGGGCACTCATATTTAATACCTTTATTTTTTGGGAAATACTGCGGGTTGGGAAGGCGCTGCATTTTATCAATAAACATAAACCACCGAGTCATGTGGAGAAAAGAAAGAATAGGTTTACTAAGAAGACAGCTAGGGTCGAAGAAGAAGATTATGACCAATTGGCTCCTACGGTACGAGCTCACAAGACTGAGAGGTGGTATACTAAAAACAGCGTTAAACAAACACAAACAGCAAAACTATGGCCTTTC
>QIFI01000077.1 GCA_003229735.1 Candidatus Anderseniibacteriota bacterium
GTGCCGTTCCTGACTTCAATTGATATAGGATCGGGAATAGGGGTAGGAGTGGGGGAGGGATCGGGGGCTGGCTTATCGGTGGGGGCGGCCAGGGAGGCGGGGGGCGGAGCGGCAATGAGATTTTGATCCAGCATGTTTTGGGCAATGGTTCGAATTTCCGAAAAATCACCGGTGCGGGGTTTTAATATGGAAGCCGGAGCGCCGCCCAATATTTCAGTGCCTCCCACCAGCACGCCTTTAGGGCCGGAAGTTAAGACGCTGGAATTTACCTGGCCAGGGTCTATCAGGCGGGCCAATTCGAAGGCTCGTTTCATTTCCCAGAGGCGCATATTGGTTCGGATGTTATCGGATAGTGAATTTAAGATAGTATTGACGCGGCTGAAATCGAGAGCGGTTTGGATGGAAAATACTTTGGCCCGGAGAGCTAGAATTACCTGTTGTTGGCGGGCGGCCCGTTTGAAATCTCCACCTTCAGGGCCTTCGATGTAGCGAGCACGGACATAAGCCAGGGCGCGTTCGCCGTTCATGCGTTCGGTGCCGGCCGGGAAAGAAATTTTATGCCAGTAATCATAGAAAGAATTATCAGTGGTGATATTAACGCCGCCAACAGAATCAATAATTCCCTTGAAGGCGGTGAAATCGACTCGGAGGTAGTAATGGATAGGCAAGCCGGTAATTTCCTGAACCAATTCGGTGAGCATGGCGGGTCCACGATCTCTCTTTTGTGATTCACCATAGGCGTGGACCGAATTTATTTTGGCGTAATATTCTTCGCCCGGCACCTGGACGTATAGATCGCGGGGGATAGACAGGAGAGCGGCTTGATTGGTTTGGGGATTGATGCTGGCGATCATAATAGTGTCGGCCAGATTTTCACCTTTGTGTCCTTTGCCGCCAATGGCAATAAGCAGAATATTTATGCGTCCGTCCTGCTCACCGGATAGATATTCACCTTGGCTGAAAAGGAGATCTTTAAGCTGGCCTAGAATGGAGCGGTCGGCCGAGGAGATTTTGTCTCCGGCGGCGATAATCTTATATCCAAATATGCCGCCACTAATCAGGATGGCAAATAGAATGAAAAAGACGAGGCGTTTAAACCAGGATTTCCTACGTTTGGGTTTAATGGCGGCAGAGGAAGTCGGAGAGTGAGGAGGGGGAGCAGGGGTTATGGAGCGTGAATCACCATTTGTCCGGCGCCGGCGGGTGATAGCGGAATTGGTTATTTGATGCTGGGTGTGCAGGCTGTGTTTGCGCCCGGCAGACTGGAGAGCGGGTATTCGTTTGTTCCTGGATATGTTTTTAGGCATGAAATAGGATATGAATTTCGGAGGGATAGTTAGTTAAAGATGTCCTTTTTTACAATATTTTTAGATAAAAATCAACCCGGCCAGGGTGAGGGGTGGAATTATGGCTAGAGGAGCGATTCTCGTCTCCGGTCCTTCTCTCTCTATAAATAAGGAGAAGGGAGAACGCCTCTTAGCTTGTGAGTGACGGCTGGAATTTAGACGCGTGAACAGCATAGACGGGAGGAGTATGCGTTTTGCGGAGATGAGGATATAAATTGGTTTTGTTGAAAAGAGGTGAAGTTGATATGATGTCATTGTTGTATATATAGTGTAGTGTAAGGTATCAATAAAGAATAAGTTATTTATTTTAGAGTTGGTTATGAATTTATCTTCTAGTGATAGTGATATTGAGAAAAAGTCGCCGATGGCATTAGTGGGTGGGTTTTTTTGGGAGCTGGTTAAGATTTCCCTGCTGGCTACGGCGATCATTGTGCCGGTTAGATATTTTTTGCTGCAGCCATTCTTTGTGCGGGGGGCCAGCATGGAGCCAAACTTTCAAAACGGCGAGTATTTGGTGGTCGATGAATTATCTTATTTTATGAGGGAGCCGAGAAGAGGCGAGGTAATTGTGTTTAGATATCCTAATAATCCTTCCCAGTTTTTTATTAAAAGGATTGTGGGATTGCCCGGGGAAACGGTGCGGGTAGAGGAAGGGCGGGTGATTGTGCAGAGCGATATATATGGTCAAGGAGCGGTGCTGGATGAATCACAGTATTTGCCGGAAAGGCTGCGTACCGGGGGAAGACTATCGATGACTTTGGGGGAGGATGAATATTTTGTGCTGGGCGATAATAGAGCGGCTAGTTCTGATTCCAGATCGTGGGGATTGCTCGCGGAAGACGCGATTGTGGGGCGGGCCTGGATACGAGCCTTTCCTTTTGACCGGATAGATATTTTGCCGAGTGTGAAACCAGGTTTTATTGGCATATAAATAATTCAGTAATTAGTAATCAGTAACTGGTAATTAGTAATAAGTAATAAGCTGCGCGGTGACGGCTCATCTTTTCAATCCCCTCGCCAGTATGGCGGAGTCAGCACCTGGTTAGGGGGAGGGACGTGGGGGGTTGTGTAGAATGGGAATCGGAGTATACTAAGGGACTTATGTCAGGAACAAAAAAGAGTCAAAAAAATAAGGCTGGACAGCGGGAGAGATCGTCTCGGAATGATAATAGGCAGGGCCAGAAGACAACCCGGGCCGGGAGTGGCGGGGGGGTAAAGAACGGGACCGCGCGGGGGGCGGCGGGGAATCATAAAGCTGTTGAAAGGGGTAGAATTAAAGGTCCGCGGGGGATGCATGATGTATTGCCGCAGGAGCAGAAATATTGGGAGTATGTGGTTGAGACAGCCAAGATGGTTTTGCGAGGCTGGGACTGGCAGAGGCTGGATACGCCATTATTAGAGGAGACGGCATTATTTACCAGAAGTATTGGAGAGGATACGGATATTGTGAGCAAGGAATTATTTGAAACCAAGACGCGAGGCAGTGGAGCACGCTACAGTTTGAGGCCGGAAGGCACGGCGCCGGTGGTGAGGGCGTATATTGAACATGGGATGAGGAGCTGGCCAAAGCCGGTGAAGCTATATTACGTGGGGCCTTTTTTCCGATATGATAGGCCGCAGTCGGGCAGGTATCGACAGATGCATCAGTTTGGTATGGAGGTGTTTGGATCGGCCGCGGCGGCTACGGAAGCGGAGATGATGTATGTAGCCAATACTTTGTTTCAACAGCTGGGATTAGAGGATTATACTTTTCACATTAACACTTTGGGGGACGCGGCTGATCGTCAGGAATATTTGAAAGTTTTGAAGGAGCACTTGCGGCGCAATCGGAGAAAACTGTCTCGGGAATCAAAAGAGAGGATTACTACTAATCCATTGCGGGTATTAGACAGCAAAGACGAGAAAGATCAGCAGGTGGCTAATACAGCGCCGCAATTAATTGATCACTTATCGGAAGAAGCGCGCGATCATTTTGATAAGGTGCTAAGGATGCTGGATGAACTGGAGGTGCCATATGAGGTGAAGCCGTCGGTGGTCAGAGGATTGGATTATTACACGGGGACGGTGTGGGAAGTGGTGCCGAAAAGTCCGGAAGGTGAGAGAGCGGATTTAGGCCAGCAGTCCAGCCTGGCCGGAGGCGGGAGATATGATGGATTGGTCAAGAGGCTGGGCGGCAAAGATACGCCGGCGGTAGGTATGGCTTTTGGCATAGAGAGAATAATTGAACAGATTAAGAAGGAGGGGATTGAATTGACGGCGACTGACGGTCCACAGGTGTTCGTGGCGCAACTTTCTGACCGGGCGAAATTGGCGGCTATGAAAGTGATGAAAAAATTACAGGAGGCCCAGATCAGATTCGCGGAGAGTGTGGATCGGGATGGTATGCAGCCGCAGTTGAAATTGGCTGACCGGCTGGGGGCCAAGTGGGTAGTGGTGATCGGGCAGAAAGAAGTGATGGATGGCAGTGTGATTTTGAGAAATGTGGAGAGCGGGATGCAGGAAGTGGTGTCGCAGGATAATCTGGTGGAAGAATTGCAGAAGAGAATTGATTTGGGGAGTATTAGTAGTTTGTAGTGGGTAGTGAGTAGTTTGTAGTGAGGGTGTTTTTTT
>QIFI01000076.1 GCA_003229735.1 Candidatus Anderseniibacteriota bacterium
AACGATACTCATGATTGGAGTTGTTATTTATATGATTGGATTAGTTGGTATTATACAGATGATCCGCCATCGGTCGTTGTTCGCATTGGCGGCAGTAATATGGATTATTGTGCAATTATTTGGTGGGTTCTATAAAGAATTTATTGGTGCAGAAGTAGCAGTAGTAATAGTAGTAGTAGGTGGTGGTGCTTTGCTCTTTTTAGGCGCAGTCTTCATCAGTTTTCTACCAGCGATGATATTCTGGAAATGGAGAAGAAACAGATGGTATGCCGTGGGCTTAGTTCCAGGTATAATTTTCTGGTCGTTGGTGCTGATGTTCGTTGCGTGGTGGCCATACATGTTGTTTGAATAGTATTGGGAATAATAGTGAGGAATTATGGCGACAGTCACTATTAATCCCATTCATGGCTGATATTAGCTCCTGGTTTGGTGATGTTCCTATAAATATAGTATTATTGATTTATGGATAAAAAAGAATTGGAAGAAATTTTAAACAGGCACGCTAAAAATACTGATTATAAATTAGAGATAATCGCGGATAACGTAGCAACTGTCAATGAAGGTGTGATGCATTTGCGGGAAGACGTGTCCGGCTTAAAAAAAGATGTATCCGGTTTAAAAGGAGACGTGTCCAGTTTAAAAGAGGATGTATCCGTTTTAAAGGAAGATGTGTCCGTTTTAAAGGAAGATGTGTCAAGCTTAAAAGAAGATACGTCTAATTTAACAGAAAAAGTGGATGTAATATTTGAACAAACCGGAAATCTTACAGTCGATATGGAAGTGGTAAAAAAATCTGTCCAGCGCCACGAGCAAAGAATTAAGGCTTTATAAGCGCTTAAAGGTTTTTCTAAAATATCTTCAATTTTTGACGAAGGTCAAAAAAAGCCGCTGGTTTTCGGAAAAACTAGCGGTGGGGGTTGAGGGGGAACTTATTTGGGGTAGTTTTAAGCGCGGATGATTTGCGGTTCGCTGACGGGAAGGGGGGTTAGATTAACGCTCCAACGGCCAGGAGCGGAGAGTTTGCGGGTGGCTTTGGCGCGGGATATAAAACGCAGGGCATGGGGTTTGCTGGGCGTCCACTGGTCATTGTTCGTTAGGTAGTAGGCAATGTGCAGGCCGGCGGCTTTGATAATGAACTGGGACATAGCTTTCCTCTCTTCTAAAGATAGGCCATCTTGATGAAGAACAATCAATTTAAATTTATGCTTATTGGGGCTAAACGTCAAAAAAAGAGTGAGGAAAGAGGTGCGCGTAATTTCAAAATGGCCGGCAGGCGGCAGGTTCGATAAATCGGCTTTTGAGGCAGGCTTATCTAAGTCACCATCCAAAAATAACTTAACCATCTCTCGCCCACTATGCACCAATCTACAACTTTTCTTCAATCAAGAAACACTCACTGTAGTTATACTACAGCTCATATTTCTCTCATTCGGAAAAGCTGTATCTGGGCACATATTGAACGAGATATGGCCAAGTTATTTTGGGATGGCGACTAATCTGTCAACACAGAGGCACAAAGGAAATATTTGACACGCAATGTGTTATTTATAATTCAGTTAGAGATTTTTGACAAGTTTTTTATTTATGAGATTAATAATGGTTTGAGGTGTACTAAACACGGAGGACAGGTATGCTAACCTGACATGGAAAGTATAACGGTGAGTCAATTTGTGGAGTTGGTGGATACGGCGCTGGGTAGTTTTGAAGGTATATCAGTGGAGGGTGAGGTGAGTGAATATAAGTTGAATCAGGGCAAGTGGGTGCTGTTTAAGCTGAAAGATGAAAATGCCAGGGTGGATTGTTTTATGCCCAAGTGGGATTTAAAAACCCAGATTGAGGATGGAATGATGATTCGGGCGGTGGGGCGGCCGCGATTAAAAAACTGGGGACAGTTTAGTTTTAATTTGACGGATGTACAGCCCATCGGAGAGGGGGCGCTGAAGCGGGCTTATGAGTTATTGCTGAAAAAATTAACTGCCGAAGGATTATTCGCGCCGGACAGGAAGCGGGCATTGCGGCGATGGCCGGAGCGAGTGGTGCTGATAACTTCCCGTGACGCGGCCGCTTATTCGGACTTCCTGACTATTTTAGAGGGGAGGCAGGGAGGACTTGATATTTCGTTTATTCATACTCTGGTGCAGGGAGAGGCGGCGCCGATGAGTATTATTGACGCTTTGCAAACGGCTAATACGGAGCTAAGAAATATGGACGCGGTGATATTGATTAGAGGGGGAGGCAGTATAGAGGATTTACAGGCGTTTAATGATGAGCGGGTGGTGAGAGCGGTGGCCGGATCCCGGATTCCGACTATGGTGGGGATCGGCCATGAACGGGATGTAACTTTGGCGGAGTTAGCGGCGGATGTGAGGGCCTCGACGCCCAGTAACGCGGCCGAACTGCTGGTGCAGACCAGAGCGGAAATTATCGGCGAAATTGATCAAATGAAATTGAAGCTGAAGGGGATATGGCAGGCAGGCATTCATAATCAGACGGCCAAAGTGCGACGCCTGGTAAGCATATTGCAGGGAGCCATCAATAATACTTATCAGCAGGTGAACCAGCAGGTGAGCAGTCTAAAAGGAGTGGGGATCAGGCTAACACACAAAGTGGAACAGCAAAGAATTCAGATAGGCAAAAACGGGCAGGTGATGGAGAGGAAGTTCAGCGGGGATTTAATAAATACCGCCAAGAGATTAAGTGATATGAAGCGGCTGATTTATACCTTGTCGCCGAGGCATTTATTGGAGCGGGGATACAGCATCACCCGAAATGAGGCCGGGGAGATTATAAAATCGGGGGCAAGTTTGTCCCGGGGAGATATTATTCGGACCAGATTTTCAGATGAAGCGGTATTATCTCGGGTTGAAGACCGGGAAAAGACCAGCTAGGATGAGAAGGTGAGTCAAAAGCAATTAAATTTTACGGAGGGCTATGAGGAGTTGGAGAAAATCGTTAATGATTTTGAATCCCGGGAGCTGGACCTGGAAAAGGATTTACCGCAATTTGAGCGGGGCATGGAATTGGCGCAGAAACTGCAAAAACGGCTGAAGGAAATTGAAAACAAAGTGACGGAGATAAATAGCAAGTTTAATAAGTCTAATGATGAAACTTAGATATTTGTGGGGAATAGTCGGCTTGATTATGGTACCGCTGGGAGCGAGCGGGGCGGAATTTATAGTTGACAAGAAGGGGAATGTATCGACCAAAGAGCCGGTGGCGGGGGATGTATTTATGTTTGGAAACACAGTATCTGTGGATGAAGATGTGGAGGATGATATTTACGCGGCCGGAAACACGGTGGAAATTCGAACTAAGGGCGGGGGAGACGTGATGGCGGCGGGGAACACGGTGCGGGTGACGGGGATATTTGATGACGACGTGATGGCGGCGGGGAACGTGGTGACTATAGCCGCCCAGGAAGCGGATGATATATTCGCGGCCGGATCGACGGTGGAGATTACGGACGCGGTGGCGGCCAGCGGGGACGTATATCTGACCGGGGGAGTGCTGAAGATTAATGGTCAGATTGAAGGCACGGTTAGAGCGGCGGGGGAAGAGATTGAGATTGGTCCGGCGGCAGTGATCAAGGGAGATTTAATTACCTGGGGCAGTAAGGAGCCGATTATTAAAGAAGGAGCGCAAATTGACGGGGAGAAAAAATATTATGAGCAGAGCTATAAGACGGTGCAGATTGACTGGAGATTGATGGCGGCGGCCTGGCTGAAGAGCGTGATAGGCTGGTTTGTGGTGGCCGCGGGGCTGTGGTATTTGTTCAAAAGATTGGTCATGGAGACGAGT
>QIFI01000084.1 GCA_003229735.1 Candidatus Anderseniibacteriota bacterium
AGTCACATAAAATTGCCCCTTCTTGGCATCCCGCATCTCCATATCATCCAAATCCGACAGCGATATCATGGCGCTTCGCCTCACTCCTCCCGACACCACGCAATCCCCAATCTTGCACAAAATATCGTGGGCATCCAGATTAGTTAATCTCTTCCCTTGCCGCTCCAAAATCTTCTCCCGGGTAAACTCCAGCAGCTGCCTAAGCGGTTCCGGACCGGAACTTTTTCCTCCCATTGTTTTTAAGCGTGATCCAGCCGGGCGCACTCCCGACAAATCAAAATCAATATCAAACCCATTAAACCATATCCTCATTCCCAATGTCAGCGCGTCCGCCCAGCCTTCTTTGCTATCCGCCACCTTAAAATCCGGCAGCTTCTTCCCGGTCTGCAATTTAATCTGCGGCAAAGCCTGAATATTCTGACTTTCCACCGAAAATCCTACTCCGGTGCCGCACATGCTTACATACATCACTTCCGCGAAATCCCTGATTTTACGCGGCGCTATATATGAACAATTATAAGCACATACATGTGTTCGCCTGGCCGCGTCTCCCGCGAACTGCAACAGCCGCATCGAAGGCATCGCTTCCTGATTCAGTATCGCCTGCCTCACTTCCCCATATTCCCGATTAGTCAATGCTTCTCCGATATTCTCCTTCATAAATTTCACATATCTATCCACTGTTTCAATCCAGGTTTCCCTGCGGCCCTCGTCCCCTATCCATCTGGCGTATGTCCGGTAATAAACAAATTCCGCTAAAGAATTCCGAAAATATTTCTTGCTTTCCGCCACTAATTCTTTCACGTGTTCTGACACCGCCCCCATTTCCATCCTAATCTGCGCCCGCTCTTCCCGATATAGAATATATGCCTTGGCCGTCTTCACAAAATCCTGCAGCATCAGCTCTTCTTCCACCAGATCCTGCACCATCTCCACATCCGGCACAAAATCATCTCTATGACTGGCCTTTTGAATCTTTAAAATATCTTTAACCACTCGGGCGGCAATAATCCGCGCCTCTGCTTCACTGCCTTCACCGGTAGCCTCCAAAGCCTTTTGAGTAGCCTTAACGATCTTTTCTATCGAGAAATCAGCTGTTTCTCCTTCTCGCTTCTTAATACGCGGAATGCTGTGCACGTCAACACGCCGTAGGGAAATGTGGGTATTCATATGTTTTTTTTAATAAAGTTAATTAAAGTGGTCAAAATAGACCATAACAGCTAGTTGATACCCCCTTAACTGCTATATAAAAGAAGGATTTAGAGAGTGCAAGAACACTCGCCCACACTCTCTCCTCCTGCGTGGGATTTGTATAAGTAGTATACTCCCAACCTCACCCTCCCTCAATAATCACCTGTGCATAACCAGTAAAATCCAACCAACATTAACGAAAAATCAGCCGGCATCAGTTGCATCGTCGTGTTTGAAAATTGAAAATTAGAAATTGAAAATTAGCTGCGCCGCAGCTTTCCTTCCCTCGCCTCACTCACCTCTTTAAGTCTCCGCAAAAAAACCTGCTGGGCCGCTCCAAAATTATCATCACTCCCTCTCCATGCCTCCAGCGCCGCCCCCTGTAAAGCCCGCGCGTAAGAAAAAGTTAATTCCCAGGGCATTGACCCCATCAAAGCCATCGCCCGTAAATTATTTGTAGCCTGCTCCGCCGTCTGCCCACCAGACAAAAACACCACTCCCGGCACATCTTCAGGCACCGCGGCCTTCAATACTCGCACCGTCTCCTCCGCCACTTTCTGCTCTTCCATCTCTTCACCGGATTTATTTCCCGGCACCACCATGCTCGATTTCAAAATTAATCCCGACAGCTCCACCTCAAATTTATCAATCTCCTCAAACACTATTTTCAAAGTCTTTTCCGTCACCTCCGCCGCCTCTTCCATACTATGACTTCCTTCCAACAATACTTCCGGTTCAATAATTGGCACCAGATTCGCCTTTTGAGCCAACCTGGCATATTCCGCTAACCCTTGCGCGTTCTCCCGCAAGTTCTCCTCGGTTGGCAGCCCTTCGCCTATCCTGATCACGGCTCGCCACTTGGTAAACCTGGCTCCCCTCATCCGATATTCGTCCAGCCTGTCTGCCAACCCATTCAATCCGGCCGTCACCACCTCTGTTTTGCTATCGCCAAACGGCACCGTGCTCATATCCACTTTAATCCCCGGCAATATCCCCTTATTCTCCAGCAGTTTAACAAATGACACCCCGTCACCGGTACTCTGCCTGAATGTCTCATCAAATAATATCACTCCCGATAGATATTCCTCGATCCCATCGGCCGTTAAAAAAACTTCCCGATATTTCCGCCGCATCTCCTCTGTATCTTCAGCCCCCACCGCCTCTAATCTTTTTTTGGCAGTTTTGTTGCTTTCATCAGCCGCCAACAACCCCTTTCTTTTCTGCACCATTTGCTGGGCCGCTTCATTTAGACTTTCACTCATGCCTTCAGCCTACCCAATCAAATCATTCATGGCCAGCCTTAAAAAACCTTATTTAGAGCCCATTAAATAACCTCTTACCGACAAAACATGGCCTTTATTCAATTCAATTCACTGCCCCAACCGGCTGGATTGCCATCTGCTCCGACCACCAGCTAAATAACAACGTACTCATCTGGCCAATCTCCGCGTCCCGCACGTAATACTTAATGCTTTCACCTGCCTTCCGCCAACACAACAGGCCGGCTTTTTTTAACACCGCAATTTGTCTATTTAACTGCCGGCGGCTTATTCTCAAATATTTTGCCAGATCTTTTACCGTCCAGTCATCCATGCTTAAAGCTGATAAAATTTCCAGACGCATTGGATCAGACAGCAATTTATTAACCACTGACTGTTCTGCCACCCGCGTATCTTTACATGAACTCATAAAAATTAAATAAATGATTAGGCTCACACCATGCCGTAAACAAAAATCCAGTCAATGAAACTTATACCCATCCCATAAATCACCTTGTGCCACCCTCTCTTCATATACTTAAACACTGCCAGAGTTTACCACAATCCATCCTCCCGTCATCATTCAAAAGTGCGGCGCCCGCAGACTAGTCCCGCCGCAACGGGGAAATTTGAAATTTTAGTCTTAGTCGACGCTCTATCCCAGCAACCAAGCTGGGTGCATATTTCACTGCCAAAAACAATCCATAAGTGTAAACCATATCTCCCAGCATCGTCATCCGATAGAATGGCACACCCATAAAATATGACAGTAGCAACCCATCCAGTGTCCGCTCATACATCCCGCTAAACCACCATACCGCCGCGTTGGTAATCAGAAAGAATAGAGACGAAGCCAGAATAGCTGCTGGCAGTACCCGCCACGGTGATTGATTCCTTCTCAACCACACCGCTCCCAGCCCGACCATTAAAGCAAATGAAACGTATACCGCCACCGCAATCGGCCAGACTGCGAATCCAATTACCATATCCGATATCAACATCGCCGCCATTGGCACCAATAAAGACCAGGGCCAACGCCACCTGGCTCCGGCCAATAACGCTATCGCCGCGATCGGCGCCACATTAGGCACATGATCAATCAGCCGGGCCGCCGCCGCCAACCCGATCAACGCTCCTACTAATAATAATTTCCAATTTTTATTACTCATAACATACCTGATTTACTTAATATCCCCTCTCCTCCTCTCTTTAGCCGGAAAAGGTTTATTCCACTTAGCATCCCCTCTCTTCCTCTCTTTAGCCGGAAAAGGTTTATTCCACTTAGCATCCCCCTCTTTAGCCGGAAAAGGTTTATTCCACTTAGCATCCCCTCTCCCCTTTCAGGAGAGAGGGTTAGGGTGAGGGGTAAAAAAATCAATTTGCGCATCATAAAATCTTCATTACTAAACGTGTAATCGTACCCCCTATCCCCGCGTTAGCCAAACCAAACATCAACCATAAAAAACCCCGATCAGTTTTCCGGATCGGCACCATAGGTTCTGTCTCAACCTTCTCCGGTTGTGTAACCGCTGTCACCTCTTCTTCTACCGCTTGCTCCTGGCCAAATTCATTCCCGACTTGGGCAAAATCACTCACCCCTGCCACTTGTCCCGCCACCACCCGGGTATCCCCTCTCCCCTGGAAGGGGAGAGGGCTAGGGTGAGGGGTCAATATAACCCCTGCAATTTCCTCCACGTAAAATTCGTCTGTC
>QIFI01000110.1 GCA_003229735.1 Candidatus Anderseniibacteriota bacterium
AATATCCTATATTTCTAAACGAAAATGGCACCTCTCCTAGCCACATTTTTAACGTCACCGCCGCCCCGCTTATCCACAAAGTCGTCACTCCCGGATGCGTCGTCTGCAGCATATCATTA
Source organism: Candidatus Anderseniibacteriota bacterium (assembly GCA_003229735.1). GTDB lineage: Bacteria > Patescibacteriota > Andersenbacteria > UBA10190 > UBA10190 > SZUA-179. Next base: position 120 of record QIFI01000110.1, read on the forward strand.
AACCGCCAATCCTTCCCGGCTCTGATAAACTCATAAGACCGGCCTATCCAGTTTTTCTCATCCGCCGTTAAAAACGTACCCAAATCGGTCAATCTCGGCCCTCCGGCCACTATCAAAATAACCACTATCATCAATATGTCCCGCCTGTTTTTCCAAAGCCACCCGGTTGCATTCATGCTATTACCTTATACTAAATACCAGATACTATGTACCAACTACCTAAAAGTCAACCTTTATGAGCGAACCCAACCCATTTTTATTTTCCAACTGGCAGGGCATTATAGCCGCCGCAATATTCATTCTGGGAGTTGTCTTTATCTTCCGCGCCCCCAGATACAAATGGCGGTTATCCGCCCTGCTCCTAGTCATCATTACCCCCCTGGCTTTGCTGGGCTTCTGGTATTCAACTGGAGATCTGGGTATTTCAGACTGGGATTACTACTTCTCTTATCATCACAATATCCGCCGTACCGTTCTGGAATTTAACCAGTTTCCTCTTTGGAATCCCTGGACTTGCGGCGGCACTGCCGCTCTGGCCGACCCTGAATTTCCCCTCCTGGCCCCCACCTACTGGCTCGAACTTATCTTCGGCATTCCTCTAGGCTTTCGCCTGGCCATCTATACTTCCATAGCCATCACCGCCATCGGTATGTTAATGCTGGCCAAACGCCTCCGCCTCTCTCCCCTGCCTGCCCTCCTGGCCGCCCTAGGGGTCGCCTTTGGATCAGTTAATCTCCTGGAAATTGTCGAAGGCCATCCCAACATCTTCTCCGTCATGTGGCTCCCCTGGATCCTCGCTTCTTGGTTAGCCGCCTACCGCTGGTACACTCATCAAACGAGTACACAAAGTTCTACAGCCATTAATCAATTGAGTCATTTGAAATTCAATGAAAATTTCGACGGCCACAGCCTAGTCCCGCCGCAACGGGGAAAATTAAAAATTAAAAATTCGATAGCCACATCAAAACACAGCCTTCTCTTTAACCCACATGTACTCATCACCTCGCTCTTCCTGACTCTCACTTTCTTCCAGGGCGGCATCTATCTCCTCTCATATACTGCCATTGCCTTTCTCATTTTAACCCTCCTGGTCAAACACCCTCTAACAGCCCTCAAAACCACTATCCTCTCCGGCCTCTGGGCCATAAGTTTTTCCGCCATCAAACTGCTCCCCGTCATCTACTGGCTCCGTCAGTTCCAGGACACAGCTTATGCCAGCTCCGCTTACACCCTGCCCTATCTCACCGAAATTCTCATCGGCAGAAATTTGCACGGCATCGAAGATATTATCCCAAATCAAGGCAGTGGCTGGCATGAATATGGCGCGTATGTTGGCCCCATCATCATCATCCTGGCCGTCTTCTCCTTATTCCAGATTAAACGCCGCCTCATCCGGGGCCTGGTCATCTCTGCTCTCCTGGCCATCTTCCTGTCCTCTCTAGGCCCTTATCTTAAACCAATCTTCGATCAATTGCCCTTTATCCCCCGTTCAAATATTTCCCGCGTTATCCTGTTCGCTATCATCCCCATCTCCCTCCTGGCCGGATTCACCCTCCAATTCCTAATCAACTTTACCAGACGATCAATTAGACAGCTTAACAAAAAGAATAACACCACGACAGTCCTTGAAAATGAAGGCTCTCCAGAAACTACGAAACCACAACGCATAAATATTCCCAGGGGATTCAAACGGGTGGCGCGGTGGGAAAACTTCCACACCCGAAGGCCTCAACAGAGGTCATGCCCGGTGGTAGGAAATTCCGGAGGAGCCCCACGCAGTGGGGAAACCGGAACTGCGCGCAGAGTGTGGAAAGGACCCACCGTGACAGGGCCCGCCCACCATAAAATCTGGTCTTTAATTATAAATAACAAATCTCTGCTGCTTTATACCTTACCGCTTCTCATCCTATTCACTGTCGCCATCGATCTCTTCACCCTATCATATGCCCTATCAGAACAAGCTTTCGTCCTACCCAAAGTCTATCCCCAGGTACAACCTGCCCCTGGCCCCATCGCTTATACTGCTTTCGATTACCAAACCCGCTATCGGGGAGACGATTACACTCGCGCCTACTCCGCTGCCTTATCCGGTTACGGCACCCTCACTTACTGTTCCGTCCTGGCCCCCCAATCAGCTGTCCTCACTATTCATGATGAAGAGGATAACCAGGTTATCAGTCTATCAAATAAAAAAGCGACTTATAAACTCATTTCCTGGACTCCCAATCAGGTAATCGCCGATATTAAAACTGATTCACCCACCGATGTCATTCTCAATACCAATTACGCCCTCGGATGGCGGGTCAATGCCCAGCCAGCCGCCAAAATCTCCGGGCGCGTAGCCGTTAATAATATCCCTGACAGCCAAACCGTTACTTTCCGCTACCGCCCCCCCGGTCTCCTGGCTGGTATCACTATTTCCATCTTCACCCTGCTTATATCTTTATTAATATTTATTCGACCTAGTGCCGTTACACATTAATTTCCCCACCTCACTAACATAAACTTATTGCTATAATTAGTCATTTTTGAGTCATTCTTACTACTTAAAACTAATGTGTAACGGTACTAGATCGCCAGCATCCAAAATATCATAAATCATTGCTCCGCCTCCCGCTGTTCTCCGCAATCATTCTTTTTATTGCTTCCTTTAGGCCACCGATAATTCACCAGCCACAAATCCTCCTCACCATCCTCCTCCCCCAGCAATCACGACCCGCTTCCCAGCCCCATCATATGGAACAGTATCACCGCGATAATAACCGCGCCCCCCGGTCCATTGATACCAGGGACACAATCATGTGTCCTCCTCTGTATATATTTCGCCATTTTTCCGCCCCGTGACATCATTTATTATTTTCTTCACCTTTCCCCTGGTTTTGTTTATCCAATGCCGCGCTATTAGCCAAATAATTATGCCCAAAATTATCAATCCCCCGGCCAATATCCCTATCAGCGCCAACCCTTGACCCGTGTCCGGCTCGGCCTTTATATTATTGCTCTCCTCTGCTCCCTCCTGTTCAACTACCACTTCACTGCCCTGTCGTCGAAAATTGACCGCCTCGCTAACCGACACCAGCGCCCCATTTACCGCCGGCTGAACCGCGAATATTTTATGCTCCCCCTCCGCCAAAGTATCTCCACTGCTGTATTTAAACCGGCCGCTGCTGTCAGATCTAACCACCCACATCCGCGCTTCTTCAGACCATACCAATAACACCACCAAAGAATCAGGCGGCGCCGTACCGGTCACCACCAGTAATTCTGATTTACTGCCCACCATCCTCACTCCGGTCACCGCCAGCCCCCGATCAATCCCGCCAATCATCTCCTCCGGATTCTGATACTCAATCTTGTCCCCGGGCGACGCTTTAGTGGGATCATATCCCCGCGCTATCTCCAATCCATCCGCGTATGTATCCCCATCCGTATCCGGATTATTCCTGGCCGTCCCGATTCGGTCTTCTTCTTCATCACTTAAACCATCCTGATCCATATCCTTTCCTTCATCAAGCACCGCGAAAGGATACCCATCCATCACTATATTCTCTCTCCTTA
>QIFI01000116.1 GCA_003229735.1 Candidatus Anderseniibacteriota bacterium
CTTCAATTTTTATTCCGGTCTAATTAGACAATTACTGTGGGCCGGCTCATTTGTGCTCTTAATCCACGTCATGTTCCAAAACACCGCCGCCCTGGCCGGCTGGTCCCAATCTCAAGTCCTGATTATCCTGGCTCTCTCCCGCCTCATCGAAGGCCTAAGCGAAGCCATGTTTAGCCGCAACATTACTAATTTCCCCGCCACCGTGCAAGACGGCAAGTTTGATTTTTTCCTGGCCCGCCCCGTACCAGCCCAATTTCATGTCGCCTTTCACCGCTTTAACCTGCTCGATCTGGGCAATGTGATTATTGGTTTAATGCTCCTCGTTTATGCTATCGGCATTAGCCCTTCCCCTATTGCTCCCATGAATTGGTTAATCTTCACCGCCCTGGCCGTCCTGGCCATCATCACCTACTACAGCCTCCTCATCCTCATCGCTTCACTGGTATTCTGGTTGGAACGCCTTGATGCCTTCACCGCCGTTTCCCAATTAATCACCGAACCGCTAACCGTCCCTTTTGACATTTTCCCCTCCGGCCTCAAAACCGCTCTCACCTACTTGCTTCCTCTGGCCTTCATTGTCTTCGTTCCCGCCCAGGCCTTAACCGGCCGCCTCCAACTTTGGCAAATTCCCACCGCCATTTTAGTCACCATAATTTTTCTCTTGCTGTCCAACCTGGCCTGGAGAGCCGGATTAAAAAGATACTCCAGCGCCAGCAGTTAGCTAATTAAACGGGTTCAGCTATATCCTCCTCCTCCGAATATCCATCACCTTGTCACCATATCTGAAATCAACATTAAAAAACTTGAAGAACCCAAGCTGACCTAACATACCCTGCCGATCCACAGCTTCCGAAAAGATCACCGGGGCCGCCCACCAATACCTGCCCAACCTCAATTCCGCCGGCACCAAGTATCCGCTTGACTGACCAGCCACACCGACAATCGTAACCCGCCGCTCACTTTTATAATCCAAGTCTAATCTTTCCGCCACGCTCACCGGAAAAACATTATGTTCCGCCCCCGAATCCACCAAGGCATTCACGTCAAACCTGCCCTCTCTCCCACAAAACTCAATCGCCACCAGTGGTAAATATCTTTTTTCACCCTTCCGTACCCGCAAACGTTATGCGAAAATCATGCGCCCCCGACAAAGTACCCATCCGATTTTGGCACGTACTCCATCACCGGATGCTCGATCCCTTTCTTCTTCGCCTGTCGCTCCGCGCGAACTAATGTTCGGTGGTGACTTACTACCTGCTCGCTTCGCGGATGCAACGCTATCCACTTCCCCTTGTACTTATCTACATTTATAGCCTTTTTGCTCACCTCTCCAAGATGCCACTGGCGCTCCGACATATCAAGCCCGCTCCACATTATTAAGACCCCTCCCACATATCATAGTAATTTGAAATTTAGTCATTGATTTGGCATTTGGGCGGCTACTTTAAATATCCCAGACTTAACTCCACCGGACCAGATTTAGTTTAATAATCAACTAAAACGCACCGTATACCTTAATCTTTTCAGCACTATCAATATTCTTCTTGGCAGAACCGTCAGCCCTGATCGTAAAGAGGTAGTCAGTAACAAGTGTTAAAACCTGTCCAGTTGTACGAGAGCTTTCAATATATACAAGTATATCCGGGGATAACCATCCTTCCAAACTTACACTGTTACTCTCACCATCAACGCTGATAACCTTGCTGGTTTTTCCTGTTACAATATCAACTACTAAAATATCTATGACGGCATCATCATAACTTCCAACTTTGTAGGCTATTTTTCTCCCATCGGTAGACCATTTGGGAAGGCTCAATGGCTTCACGTCATTTTCTGCAATAGTAATTGTCGTTCCAGTTTCTAAATCTGTAATGTTGAGTTTATAAGGCGGTTCAGGTAATGGCCTCTTATTTAAAACGTCTTTCCAGGTAAAATCTATCCAGGCGACGCGCAAATCAGTTGGTGAAAAATCAAGACCTGCTAAAAATTTATCGGGTGTCTTTGCTTTAGTAATGGTATTTGTCGCCAGGTCAGCAACAAATAAACCTTTTGGGCTGGCTTCACTATCACTTGTCGTATCTAGGAATAGACTTTTATTGTCAGGAGAAAAACGAGCGGGTATTAGTCGAAATGGTCGTTCAACAAATTGGCCTGTATCATCAATAACTAAACGATGATCAGTGCCGTCAACATTTACCAACCATAACTGCTCTTTAGAGCCATTTCCACTTCCATACCCAACTAGAAACGAATAAGCAATAAGCGTTCCATCATCAGAAATCGCTACTCCGTCAACGATTCCTTGTCTGCCATCATACTCATCAACAAACACAGGCCGAGGCGCCTTGCCTCGCCTTGCAACCCATAAAGATCGCTTGTATTTCCCGGGTACACCTAAATAATCTCTGGTGTAGTAAACCAGTATATTGGACTGAGTTGACACATCCTCACTTTCATAAACCCTGTACTCGCCCAAGTTGTGAACCATGCTTATTACTCCATCACCGTCAACAATTTTTATTTCACCTTCCATGCTTCTAGGATTAGGAACCTTTAAATAAGCTAAAAGATTTGCATCACCCCCTGGCAATGGTATAGGCGCATCTGACAGTCGCTCGTCAATAACCTCACGACCATCCAGATATTTCTTAGTCTTTACTTGTTCCTCCTGCTCTTGTTCATTTCCAATTTCTTTTTGCGCTCGCCCTACGTTTTGATACTTCTTTATCAGATCCCTTTCACTCTTCCAGATTAGAAACAAAACAGCCAGCAGTAAAACAATAATAATGACTGCTATCACCATTACCCATCTATAGACAACCGGACGGGATAGATATTTCAACAATTGATTACCATCACTTAACTGTTCTTCTTGGTCGTTCTCACTTTCACTCTCGTCAACCTTTACATCCTTATACTCCATAATATGATATTGACCATACTATCATAAAGTAACGCGAAACACACAACGCCATAAATAAACCACCCCACGGCAAGCCCGCGGGGAATCTCAAATTAAAAAAATTCTCCGACTAAAAATTTATTTTGTTCCTTTCAATTTAAGCTAACACTGTAGCACTGGTCATTTGCCGCCGCCTCGGGCGGAATCCCACTCACAGCGGGAAAATTTAGTCATTGAAACTTGAACTTTGGATTTTGAAATTTGAAATTTCCAGCTATCTCAAAACCCAAAAAAACATGTCCCTAGGCCTTAGCCACGTATGTTCCCGACCTCGTATCAATCACAATCCTATCTCCTTCCTTCACGAACAAAGGTGCTTTAACTTTCGCGCCTCCCTCTAATATCACTTCCTTCATCACATTAGTTGAAGTATCTCCTTTTATCCCCGGCGGAGCCGTCACCACTTGACGATCAATCTTGATTGGTAATTCCACCGTCACCGGCGCCTCTTCAAAAAGCCTTACCGTCACCTCCTGCCCCTCCAATAAAAACCGCGCCGCCTCTCCCACCATCTCGCCATCCAGCTCAACCGTCTCATATGTATCCTGATTCATAAAATGATATTGCTCATCTTGGCTGTACAAAAATTGCCACTGCTGACGGCTCACATCAGCCTCCGCGATCTTATCCGATTGCATAAAAGTATGCTCAATAGTTTGC
>QIFI01000117.1 GCA_003229735.1 Candidatus Anderseniibacteriota bacterium
TACTATTGATTGGTAAAAAGAAATGTATTTGCTATCTAATATAAATGGATAGCGTCTCTACAAATAAAATATGGTTATTAAGCTAAAAATACTACATGCCATTAGTGAGTTGGTGGGGTACTAGTAATCAGTAACTGGTAACTGGTAATAGGGGGACGAAAAATAAGACTCCCTCTTAATAATCTCTCACTTTTCAAGGGGAGAGAATTAAGGAATGATATACCCCTCTTGATCTCCCTCTATATTAGGGGGAGAGAATTAAGGTAGTTGTTGACTTTATGGCTGTTTTAGATATACTGGCTGTTACATTTAGGTTTGATTAGAAAAATTACTATGTCGGCAGGTCAGATACAATATTTTGAACAGCAGCAGATAAAGGGTTCGGATCGACCGAGGCTTAAAGCGGGTGATATTGTGCGAGTGGAAATGAAGATTACGGAGGGTGAAAAGGCGCGTTTGCAGACGTTTGAAGGAACTGTTTTAGGGGTACGGGGAAGCGGGCCTTCGGCAACATTCACAGTGCGCCGAGAGACGAGCGGGTTTGGAGTGGAGAGGATATTCCCTTTGCATAGTCCGTTGATTACCAGGATTGATATTGTGAAACGGCAGAAGGTGCGGCGGGCCCGTTTGAACTATTTGCGGCAAGCGGGAAGACGGCGTTTTAAGGAAGATGTGCAGGCGATGCAGAGGCATTTAAGGGCGGAGAGAAAGAAGGTTCGGGAAGCGGAAGCCCGACAACAGGCTCAAGATAAAGAAGCGGCTAAGGCGATTGAAGATGCTAAGAAAAAAGAGGTGGCAGCCGCTAAGCAGGCGGAGAAGGTTACGGCTGAAGAGGCAGAGATAAAAGAGGACGAGACTCCAGAAGCTACGGTTGAAGAGTGGCCAGCGGAAGATACGGAAGAGAAAAAAGAATAGTATTATTTCAGGTTGGTGTTTTGGCAGCCGAAAAGGCGGCTTGGTTGTTTCTTTGATGGTTTTTTAGTAGTAAGGTAATACGGTAAAGCAGGTGTGGCGTTGTGGCCGAGTGGCTTAGGCAAGGGTCTGCAAAACCCTTTACGGCGGTTCAATTCCGCCCAACGCCTAGAGTTGTGGTTCTTTTGGCCGGGATGGAGGAATTGGTATACTCGTTCGGCTTAAAACCGAATGCCTTACGGCATGTGGGTTCGAGTCCCGCTCCCGGCACAATGTAAGTAAAGGTGTTACGAAAAGTGTTTTCTGTACTGGTGAAGGGAGGGATTTAAATTTGACGGGGAGTGTATAAGATTGTATATTTTAGGGCGTTCTTTTGGTCTTTGACAAGTTGGCTAGGGTACTTTTTTTAGGAGATGTGTGATGTCAAAAACATCGGTACAAATCGGGCTGGCGGTGGCTGTGGGAGCTTTTTTAGGAGCTTTGATTGGCCTTAGGATTGATGACTATTTTGGTGTTTGGGGGCCGGCGGCATTGGTGATCAGTATGGTATCAGGCGGGTGTATCAGTTACATCTACTATGATTTTGCCACGGTGTGGCGAGCCATGCCGGTGGCCTGGAAAGCGGCCAGAGAGGCAGTTCGACTGGTTATACAATGGCGACCGAGTAATTTTTTGAAGTTCAAGATGGGCTTGATAATGAAGCTGGGTTTGTTAGCGTGTCTGGTGGTGATGATGCTCATAGCGACATTATCCATCGGACTGACCCTCCTGATTTGTCTAGGGTCAGGTGCCGGAGATCAGACATTGGCAAGGGCGACTCTTGTTACGTGTTTATTCTCAGGGGGAATGTCGTCTATTGCGATGGGAGTGGTGATTGGAACATGCATAGAAATTATGGGTGTTGAATACACAAGCGAGGCGGTTTGTGAGTACGATGAATTCAAAGAATTTATGTATGAATTGATTCGTCACGGTAATCCGATAGCTGTTTACGGTTATTGGCTGCCGCGGGGTGTGTGGTACGCAGTTCGTAATTTGATGGGGCCCGGATTATGGGTGTCAGTGGTGTTAACGAAGACATTTACCTGTACTTTGTTTAGAGAAATCCACTCTGACTTGCGGCTTATTTGCCTGGTGGACGGGGCGATATTTGCCGGCATTGGGTATGCCAGCGGGAGTATGGTGTGGGCAGGCGCGGCGGCAGTGGCCGGCGGACTGTTTGGGATTTTCAACTGGCAAATAGTGTCGAGGAGGTGGCTGAAGGTGAGGCTGGAGAAGGTGTAGAGAGAGGCTGATAGAGCTAAAAGTCACCCCTCACCCTAACCCTCTCCCCTCGAGGGGAGAGGGGAATGGCTTTTAATCAGACTCTTTTCCGTAAGGGAGAGGAGATCCTAGATATGTACTGATTATATTCCCGTCATGATGGCGGGTTTTTTATTTGATGAGGCGGCTTGTGATATGATGAGGGAATGTTATCGGCGATTATCTGGATAGGAATATTTATCGTGGCTCTGGCGGCTTTGGTGAAAGGGTCGGATTGGCTGGTGTGGGCGGCGGAGAGAATCGGGTTGGCATTGGGGATGTCGCCGTTTGTGGTGGGGGTGGTGATTGTGGGAATCGGAACATCTTTTCCGGAATTGATTTCATCGATGGCGGCAGTAATGCAGGGGGCCACGGAGATTGTGGTGGCGAACGCGGTGGGGTCGAATATAGCTAATATTTTTCTGGTGGTGGGGGTGGCGGCGGTGATAGGTCGGCAGTTGGTGGTGGATAAGGATTTGATTGACCTGGACCTGCCGATGATCGCGATTAGCGCCATCTTATTCGTGGGAGTGGTGTATGACGGGACGGTAACGCTGATTGAGGCGATTTTATTGCTGGTGGCATATGGAATTCATTTGTCGTACACGCTATTTAATCATGATGAGATAAGCGATATGAGGCGGCTGCCGCTCCGGATTACGCGGCGGCTGATGCATGGAATGAATGGTCACAAGAAGAAGAGCGGGAAGCTTAAAATTGGCCGGAAGGATTATTTATATCTGGTGCTGGGAATTGCCAGTTTGTCTTTGGGAGCCAAGTATTTGATTGATTCGGTGCTGGCCTTGTCGGAGATATTTGGCATTGGCGTGGGCGCCATTACGATAATCGCGGTGGCATTTGGCACGTCTTTGCCGGAGCTATTAGTATCGGCGAGATCCGCCATGCAGGATAAATCGGAAATAGCTTTGGGGAATATATTTGGATCGAACGCGTTTAATATTTTAGTGGTAGTGGGGATTCCGGCATTATTTAGAGATATTCAATTGGATGAGGCGACGCTGTATGTGGGGGTGCCGACGATGGTGTTCGCGACGTTCCTATTCGTATTTTCGGGGATTTCCAAGCGGATACATTCCTGGGAGGGAGCGCTTTATCTGATTGCCTATATTATCTTTACCGGGAAGATATTTAACCTATTCTAGGGAAGCTTTGAGACGTTTTTATAATTATTAGATGAAGAGAAGATGGTTGGGTTTTAACACTACTGGTGAGTTTTCAATTTCTAATTTCTACTCAATTTTTAATTATTAGTGATCAACAACTAATGACGCGGTTAGTGGGCAGGATATGATAATAGGTTGAGAGTTTGGTTGTTTTGCAGGGCTTGTTCGAGGTCTTTGGTGGGGATAATGCGGGTGGTGACTGATTTTATTTATGCTTTGGGGTTCGTGGACGCGGATGATGGTAGTGTTTTGCCGGTCTATCTTTTCCCACAGTTCGATGCCTTTGGCCCGGGATTCTTTAGGGAAGATGTCTAATAATCTATCATCTTTGGCGACCCGGTAGAAGTTTTTATTGATGAGTTTGGTGGTGAGTTGGGAATAGGTCATGGTGAAAATCCAAATTTCAAAGCTCAAATGTCAAATCAAATCCAAAATCCAAATGACTTAATTACCCAGCGATGATACTACTCTGGCAAAGTCTTCGGGAAGGGGAGCTTGAATAGTTTTACGTTTGCCGGAAGGCAGACGAATGGTTAGTTTTTCCGCATGGAGGAGCTGGCGAGTGACGCCGGGGGGAGATTTTTGGCGTTTGAAGACGTAGAGATGGTCGCCGACTATGGGGTGGCTGATGTGATGTAAATGGACTCGCAGCTGATGAGTTCTGCCAGTATAAGGGAAGAGACGCAGGAGGGCGTATTTGTCATATTTTTTTTCTATCTTCCATTCGGTGATGGCGGGTTTGCCTTCAGAGTGGATGGCGCGGCGGGAGGGATTTTTGGGATTGCGGGAAATAGGCTGGTTTATTCGGCCGTCAGCGGCATGAGGGACACCAAAAACCAGGGCCAGATATTCTTTTTTGGGGCGATGACGTTTGAATTCTTCCCGGAGATGATCGAAGGCTGATGAGGTTTTGGCTATGATGAGTACGCCACTGGTGTCTTTATCGAGACGATGGACAAGGCCTGGACGATTTGAATCTTCACCAACATTTTTTATTTCAGGAAAGTGGGCAATCAGCCAGTCAACGACGGCGGCTTCGTTAGTACGCGGGTGAGAATGCACTAATAGGCCGGCTGGTTTGTTTATGGCGACTACGTCTTTGTCTTCATAGATAACCTCGAGCTTCAATTTAACATCAGTCCTGGGTTCGGGTTTGGTGGTATCATCCAGGCTGATATCGATAATATCCTGGTCTTTGAGGGCGTAATTGGGTTTGGTATTCTTGTCGTTAACAGTAATTTGGCCGGTTTTGATGGCTTTTTGGATAGCGGTTCGGGATGGTCCTGGAAGGCGGCCAACACAGAAAATGTCGAGCCGCTGGCCGACATGTGATGCTGTAATGATAACTTGATGGCTCATATGGCTGCCTGATTACTAACATAGAATGAGAAAATACCCAAGTTGATATTTTGTAATCGCTCATTAGTCAAGGGTAGTCTCCCTTCTCCCTTTCAGGGAGAAGGGCCGGGGATGAGGGTTGGTAGGTTAACCCACCCCTCACCCAACCCTCTCCCCTGAAGGGAGAGGGGAAACTGGATTACTGCTTTATTCCTTTTAGGAAGGATAGAACTCTTATAAGCAAGCGGTTACGAAA
>QIFI01000054.1 GCA_003229735.1 Candidatus Anderseniibacteriota bacterium
GGTTCTTTACTATTTTTTCTTCGGTCTCGTTTCGGAAACCATTTCCAACTCGAGATTCGGAGAAAAAACATGTGCCAGAAAAAAGAAGATGTCGCCATCTGTTTATACTTGCCAGATGAAACACTCTGCAAATTCCATCATGTAAGCAACTTTACGATGGGACAAGGCCTTGTTCATTTTACGGCTACGGCTGACGGCCATATAAACAACTCACCTGGAAGATATAATTACCAAATCATGGTCGGCGGCGGCACTCTAATCCACTGCCAACCCGCCAACAAATCAACAGCCTAATTACCCGCTCTCCTCCACCGTCTGTGTCTCAAGAGACCAGACGGTTTTCTTTACCTACCCTCGATTATTTTATACACCCATCGACTTAAAAAACAGCATGAACACCAAACCACCTTCAAACAAGCCCCTTACCACCTACCCTCATCCGCTTTTAACCTTCGACGGCCACAGCCTAGTACTGCGCACAGTGTGACTTGTATTTTTGCCCTTTAACTTTTGACTTCCGAAGATGACGTCACTCATCCGCGATCACATCCCTATCCGTATCATCCCCCGGCAAGCCCACGCTCCCCATCAACCTGCCCAGCAATTCCTTAATATCATCATCCTGACTATGACACTTGAACTGCACCTCAAACCGATTCCGCTCTTCCTTAAATACTACCCTGGCGTCATATCCAAATCTATCTTCCAATAACCCGCCATATTTCATCTCAAAAGCCGACCGCCCCTTCCTCTTCACCCGCATCGGATCATCCACGTCCATAGCCCGCTGAATTCGCCTGGCCCTGGTCTCCGCCTTCCTCACCGTTAAACCTTCTTCCAGTAAATGCCGATAGAATCTAATCTGCTTATCCCGATCCGGAATCATCAATATAGCCTTGGCGTGCCCGGGCGTAATCCTGTCATCCATCAAACCTTTCTGAATTTCCTCCGGTAATTGCAAAACTCGAATGGTATTAGTCACATTCACCCGGCTCCGGCCCACCCGCTCCCCAATTTCTTCATGCGTCATACCATACTCTTCATTCAATTGCTTATAAGCCATGGCCACTTCCACCGGATTCAGATCCTCTCTCTGCACATTCTCCACCAAAGCCAATTCCAGCCGGGACGCTCCGGAAGTAACATTCCTCCTCACCACGCACGGCACCTTATCCCACTCCAAAGTTTTCGCCGCCCGCAATCGCCGCTCCCCGGCCACCAGCTCATAACCACCCTTAGCCAGCCTTCGAACCACCAGGGGCTGTAATATTCCATGCTGATCAATTGAACTAATCAGCTCATCCATTTCCGCCTGATTAAATTTCCGCCTGGGCTGATTGGGATTAATTCCAATATCCGTAATATTAATGTGTTGAACTTCTCCCTCATGACGATCCCAGGTAGCATTACCCGTACTCGCGGCTGTTTTATCTTTCACTTTCACTTTAGCCGCCGCTTTTTTTACCACTTCAACTGCCGCCGGCTTCTTCTTCACCTCACTAGCCGCCGCCACCTTACTGGTTTTCATTTTCTTGATAGTCAGCCCCTCTGCTTCCTTCTCATCCAATGCCTCCTCATCCTTCGTAATTTCAGTTTTCGCTTCAACTGATTTCTTCTTCTTTAACCCTAACTCTTCATCATCCACTTCTATAGTCAGCGGCGTCACCAGCGGCTTCTCCGGAATTGGCATGTCTTCCCCGCCTTCCGGCAATTCCATCTCATCTTCAATTACCTCTGCGTCTCCGTCCGCTTCTTCCGGCAATTCAATTTCCTCGTCAGCATCAGCCTCCGCCTCGTCCTCGTCCTCGTCCTCCGACACCACCTTCAATTTCTGGCCGGCCCTTTTTTGCTTTTTGACCGGTTTCGCCCGAGATTCCGTCATCACTAATTCTTCATCCTCCCCCGCCTCTCCTGCCAATGACTCCGCCTCATCCAATGCCTCCTCATCCAGCTCATCCAGAATCGCGTCCGGATCCTCCAGCTCCCGATCCGGTATTAATGACAACAAACTCTCTTTAAATGATTTTCTCATTAGTATAAGTTTAATAATTCATCTGATAAAAACTCATACGCCTTCGCCCCGCGGGAATGCCCGGCATATGTCAATATAGATTGTCCCATACTTGGCGCCTCCGCCAATTCCGTATTCCGGGGAATCACACTCTCAAACACGTGCCCCGGAAAATTCTGCCTCACTTCCTTCACAATTTTCCGCGACATGGCCGTTCTCTTATCATACATGGTCAGCAGTGCCCCCAACACCTGTAATTTTGGATTCAAATGTTTCCTCACTAATTTAATAGTATCCAATAGCTGTTTCAATCCCTCCACCGCCAAATATTCACATTGCACCGGCACCAGCAATTTATCCGCCGCCACCAGCCCATTAATTGTCAACAGCCCCAGACTGGGCGGACAATCAATCAGCACAAAATCAACCTTGTCTTTAATAGTTCTCAAGGCTCTCCTCAATCGATATTCCCGATATGGTTTATTCATCATCTCTATCGCCGCTCCCGCCAAATTAGGAGTCGAGGCCACAATCCCCAGCCCATCATGAGCAGTAGACAACACCGCTTTCTCCGCTAACACTTCACCCGTAATAACTTCATACACCGTCGGCGTTTTCGCTTCCAGACCCACTCCCAAACCCAGCGTCGCGTTGGCTTGCGGATCCAGATCCACGATCACCGTCGTCCGGCCCTGATTAGCCAGATAAGTCCCCAGATTTATGCTAGTGGTAGTCTTGCCTACTCCCCCTTTTTGATTGGTCACCGCGATAATTTCTCCCATACCGTTTCAATTATTCATTAATGCCTAGCCAGACCTTGAATTTAGCTAGTATACTTAGCATTGTAAGTTACCCTGACCATTCAAGACAACCGACCTTTCCACCGTCCATCCACACTTGCTCTTTTGTTACTTAATTGTATGTTATAATACCGTTGTGATTTCAAACGCCGCGGTGACGGAATCGGTAGACGTGATGGCCTCACCCTGAACCACGTAGGGTTCAGGGTGTCCCGCACCCCACGTGGTGCTGGGACAAAAGCGTGTAACACAATAATATCTTAATATGTATTATGTTTACATTTTAAAAAGTCAGAAATTTGGTACTCTATACACTGGCCGTACCACTAACTTAAAACATCGATATGCTAGTCATCAAACAGGTTCAGTAAAATCTACAAAACATAAACGCCCTTTGGTATTAATTTTCTACGAAGCCTTTATCAGTAATAAAGATGCAATTCGCAGAGAACGCTATCTTAAAACAACCAAAGGTAAAAGTTCATTAAAACAAATAATAAGAGATTCCTTACAATAATCAGCCGGAGTGGCGGAATCGGTTTACGCGCACGCCTCAAAAGCGTGTGAGCTTAGCTCATGTGGGTTCGAATCCCACCTCCGGCACAATTACATCTAATGAAATCTCTAAATATGCAAATTGAAAAAACAATCAAAGAATACCTTAAAGGTTTAGAAGTAGGCAGTTACGAACATATAATAAAACTCTTTTCTCCGGATGCCGTTGTTCATTCCCCTTTATATAGCGACATAAAAGCCAAAAAGTTTTATCAGAATTTATTTGAGGATACTTCAAAATCCAAAATCAATCTCATAAATATTTTTGTGAACCCAAAAAAGCCTCAAGTGGCCGCGGGACACTTTCATTATGATTGGATATTGAAAGATGGAACATCGACCTCCTTTGAATGTGTTGATATTTTTCAATTTACTCAAAATGGCAAGATTAAAGAGCTGACAATAATTTATGATACTTCCAAAATCAAAACTTCTTTTGAAAATATGAAAAATAGCACAGCTAAATCAACAAATACGCCAGCGCCATAAATCCGGCCAGCACAAACGCGATGGTAAACCCGGCACTAGGCAGTACCACCAAAAACACTCCCACCAGCGCCCATGACACCAACGCCTTGGCCACCGACAATTGCATTTCCAATGCCACCATCATCCGGAGCGGCCCCACCCTCCTGCCTCGAGCGTAAAAATATGGAATTCTCACTCCGATATACGCGGCCTTGGATAACGATTCAGTAAACAGCACTCTGATCGGACTGCCCGCCAGCGGCCGCAGCATGTAACCTATAAACATAAATGGAATATGCAGGCGTAATATCTTTCTCCTCGGCATCCGATCGCTCATTTCCCCCACCACAAATCCCAGCAGTGTCATCAACAGTATATTCAAAGACGCCACATAGCCTAAAGTATCTGCCGCTCCCAGAATAATAAACATAAATATCGGCCAATATACCGAGTCCACCAGATCTTCCCCCCACCCCAGCATCCCCCACCTGATCCTTCTATTGCCCTTGGCCATAATTACCCGCCACGGCAAAGTATAAGCAAAAGATGTAGCCCTGAATTTCTCTTTTGTACGCAGCAGCGGCACCACTGACACTAAAGCCAAACCCGCCTCCACCACAAACAGCACCGGAAACCCGAACATCACTACCACCACCCCGCCAATCATCGGCCCCAATACTCCCACTCCTCTAGTAATCGCGTATAACCAGGACAATTCCGTGCCTTGGTTTCCCGCATCACCAAATTTCGACACCACCGCGTTATAAGCCGGCCAATATAACGCCTTAAATACCGCCAGCACCACCCAGGCCAACCACCAAATCCACGGTGCCTTCGGCAATACCGCCAGCATTAAAAAATAGGCCACAAAAATCGGCATCGCCACCGACAGTGACCGCTCCAATCCAAACTTAGCCGCGAATTTTCCGCCCCAGGGCAAAATCAATAAATACAGCGTATAGTGAAGTGCGTAATACAAGGTAATCATCCACAACGGAAAACCTTCCTGATAAAAAAACACCGGCTCAAATATTATAATCATCGAGCTGGCAAACGAAAACATGATCGAAAATATATATAATTCTTTCATTTCCGGCCGGGGATGAACTGAAAACAGTTTACTTAAATTACCCATACCAGAAGTATAACATTTTTTTCTGCCCTCTCGCCGCGCCATCAAATATCCAAAAAACTTGCCCAAATTTTCCCCCTCTGCTACCTTATCCCCATGTCAAAAAAGGGTTTCAAACCGCACCGACTGGCATTTATTGGCGCCGGTTATGTCGGCCTGGTTTCCGGCACCTGTTTGGCCGATATTGGCCATCAGGTTATTTTAGTCGACATTAATAAGGAAAAAATTGCCCAACTTAAAAAGGGAAAAATCCCCATCTATGAACCCGGACTCGACGACCTGATAAAGAAAAATGTTAAAGCCAAAAGACTATCTTTTACTACCAATCTAAAACCAGCCATAAAAAAATCTGATGTTATTTTCATTGCCGTGAATACTCCTCCCCAGACCGATGGCAAAGCCGATCTATCATATGTGGCCGGCGCCGCCCGGGAAATTGCCGAAGCCGCCGATAGCTATAAAGTAGTCGTCGACAAAAGCACCGTACCCGTCCAAACCGGTGAACGAGTGGCCGAAACTATCAACCGCTACAACCAGCGCCAGATTGACTTTGACGTGGTCAGCAACCCCGAATTCCTGCGCGAGGGTTCCGCCATCGAAGATTTCTCTAAACCGGACCGCGTCGTAGTCGGCGTCAGTAACCAGAGAGCTGAAAAAATCATGCGCGAAATCTATGCCCCTATCAAAGCCCCCTTCATCGTCACCGATGTTAAAAGCGCTGAACTAATAAAACATGCCAGCAACTCTTTCCTGGCCATGAAAATTTCCTTTATAAACGCCGTGGCCCGTATCTGCGAATTATCCGGCGCCAACGTTGATCAAGTAGCCGACGGCATGGGCCTGGACTTCCGTATCAATAAACATTTCCTCAATTCCGGCATCGGCTATGGTGGTTCCTGCTTCCCCAAAGACGTATCAGCTTTTATCTCCATCGCCGACGAATTAGGCTACAATTTCGGACTCCTCAAGGAAGTAGAGAACATTAACGACCAGGCCCGTCACCAATTCCTGAATAAAATAGAACAGGCTTTATGGGTCACCCGCGGCAAAACCATTGCCCTATGGGGCCTGGCTTTTAAACCCAACACCGATGACATGCGCAACGCTCCCTCAATCTCTATCGCCGAAAAACTCTATGCTGACGGCGCTAAAATTCAAGCCTATGACCCTAAGGCTTCTGCCACCGCCCGGGCCGTACTAAAAACAAAAGTCACTTACACCAAAAATATGTATGACGCT
Source organism: Candidatus Anderseniibacteriota bacterium (assembly GCA_003229735.1). Lineage (GTDB taxonomy): Bacteria > Patescibacteriota > Andersenbacteria > UBA10190 > UBA10190 > SZUA-179. Next base: position 6,206 of record QIFI01000054.1, read on the forward strand.
CTGAAAGGCGCGGACGCTTTGGTTATTGCCACCGACTGGGATGAATTCAAAGAACCCAACTGGAAAAAAGTCAGCTCCCTCCTCAACAACCCCATCATCATCGACGGCCGTAATATGTTCAAACCCCAAGACATGGAGAAATTGGGATTTGTGTATCATTCAGTAGGCAGAGGATAAGCAAAATAACGGACATAACAAAAAACCGCCTC
>QIFI01000035.1 GCA_003229735.1 Candidatus Anderseniibacteriota bacterium
GGCTGTTGGCTAAGGATCAATGGACGATTATATGGCCATTTGATTTGAAGTGGGATAAGGATCAGGCAAAAGTGATGCAAAAATAGGCGGGTATAGTTAAGTGGCAGAACACAACCTTCCCAAGGTTGAGATACGGGTTCGATTCCCGTTACCCGCTCTGATTAGTATTTAGTATACGGCTAAAAAAGAAGTGATTTGTTAGTGAACTATTGTTGATGATAATTGTACTTGACCCCTTAATCCTTAATCTTATCTTAATCTCTCCTTAATCTCTTAATCTCCTCTAATCGGGAAAGTCGAACTAAAAGAAAAGACCACCAGGATTCGATGTGAATCGAGGTGGTCGAGTGACTGCCTCTGATCTAAGATTTGGTGATTTTTTGTATGAAGTTATCCATTTCCTGGCGAGGACGTTTTCGCTCATGCTCCTCCTCTTTCAAAATGTCCTCTAGTTCATAGATTGTTCGCCAGGCAATCTCATTTTTAGCGTCATCGGTTATCCCCTCTGGTCCATAGGTCTGACCGACACCTCGAGTCCACTGGCCATAGTGGACATAATGTTCGTACCATTTACCACGCCAAAGATATTCCCAAACTAGATCACTGCGATCTAAATCAATGCGAATCATTCTCACTTTTACATGATGTTTTTTAACGGTGAGTGTGGTTTGATAGTCAAGAGCCCGGCGTAAATGAGTGTTTCGAACTCGTATCCGCTTTAGCCGTTGCTGACACCGCAGTTCGATCTTTTTTCTAATTGCCTCTGGAGTATCTCCACATTGCGTGATATCTTCCAGCACAACTTCTTCGTGATACGTTTTACCCTTATACACAAAGCTGGCGTGAACAATGTCCTCATGTGTGCTGTCTGGGACAATGGTGACCTTAAATAGTTTAGTCATAATGGAACCTCACTAATTGTCAAAGGACTTGAGGAATAAACAACCGCTTCTTTAGGGCGGTCATAAATTGTCGCATCTTTTCTTAAGGGCTGGAGTTTGCACCCATATCCCTGTAAAACATAGAGGGTTGCAGGAGCATTCAAACGGGCCAGATCCATCATGGTCACTCTTGATACGCTATATGATTGTAATTCCAAAGTATCCTCTATAAATAAAGGAGTCAACAGAATATTTTAACTCATTACACCCTCTTCAATTAACAGGGAACGGTCAGTAAGGTGAATGTGGATTATGGATTAGTATTCTATATGTGTCAAGGCTATGGGGTTGACAGGGGTATGTATGTATGTTAAGGTGATTTTGATGCTGTTTAGGGTTGTTCTCTGACAAAAAGCATCAGTCCGAATTCATGACTTTATAAAAAGGAGAGAAGTCGTGAAGAATTCTAGAGTTGAGAGTCGCCGGGGCAATGAAACAAAGGCAAAGAGGAAAAGGCCACCGTCCACGGCGCCTCCCAGATCGGGGTACACTTTTGGCAAACTGCGCGAAATTCGCGCCAGGGAATTGGCAACGTGTTATAGAAACGGGTAAGGAGACTGGATTATGTTTTTTGGGCAAGGATGCGAAAGTGAGCAGGAAAAGCTGGAAGGTGAAATTGGTTTGGCCGTGTTGGTGGCCGCTTATGATTTGGCGGCGGCAACTGACCATTGTCCCATGGAAGTGCTAAAGGCGTTCAGAGGAAATGAACGGGCACTTTTCGATAGGATAAATGAATGCGGCGTGGAGCCACTTTCCAGTTTGAAGTTGATTAAGTGACAGATTTCTATATTTGTTGCTGGGGCGATTTGAAAAAATCGCCCTTTTTATTTACACCCCTCACCCTAACCCTCTCCCCTGGCGAGGGGAGAGGGGAACGACGATACCCCACTTTCTTTTTTGAAAGAGGGAGAGGGGAACGACGGTTACGGATAATGACAATTCCCAATGACCACTAGCGAAATCCAAAGATCAAATGACTAAAGGCGACGTTGCGGCGGCCCTCACCCTGGCCCTCTCCCCAGCGGGGAGAAGGGAGCGGCGACGCAAAGATAGTTTTTCACTCTGAAATTTTACCTTGCGGAGATGGGGGAGAGGCAATAGAGTAGAGGAATGAATAAGACAATATACAATATTTTATCAGGGGCATTGGGGGGAGTTTTAGTGTTTATTATTTTACTCAACAGCCCCAAAGCGGCGGGATTATTTGGGGTGCGGGAGCGGGAGGCATCCGGGCCAGTGAATAGCCAAACGGCAAATAGAGATTATGCCAGCCCGGTGGATTTTGAATCGGCGGTGATTAATTCGGTGGAGAAGGCTAATCCGGCGGTGGTTTCGATTGTGGTGACCAAAGATGTGCCGATAATTGAAAGATATTATGAAGAATCGACACCCTTTAATCCTTTTGGCGGGGGTATATTCGGCGGTGATCAATTTTCACCGTTTAGACTGCGGGTGCCCCAATATCGCCAGAACGGTACGGAGAAGAGAGAAGTGGGGGGCGGATCCGGATTTATGGTTACTAACGATGGAATGATTATTACCAATCGGCATGTGGTGGCAAATGATGACGTGGAATATACAGTGTTTACTAATGACGGGACCAGCTATGACGCGCAGGTGGTGGCCCGAGATCCAATAAATGATTTAGCGGTGATAAAGATTGAGGGCAGTGAATTGACCTACTTGGAGCTGGCTGACAGCGACACTTTAAAAGTCGGGCAAACGGTGATTGCGATTGGCAATGCTTTGGCGGAATTTAGAAATACGGTGTCGGTGGGAGTTATATCCGGATTGTCACGATCGATTGTGGCGGGGAGCGGCAATGGACAATCGGAACAACTTAATGAAGTGATCCAGACGGACGCGGCGATAAACCCGGGAAATTCCGGGGGGCCCCTGCTTAACTTGGAAGGAAAAGTGGTGGGTGTTAATGTGGCGGTGGCTCTGGAATCAGAGAACATTGGCTTTGCTCTGCCGGTTGAGCTGGTGCGGGGAGTATTGGATTCAGTTAAGGAAACCGGGCGGATTGTCCGGCCTTATATTGGGGTGAGATACGTGCCAATTACCCAAGCAATTATGGAAGCAAATAATTTGACGGTGGATTATGGAGTGCTGGTATTGCGGGGCGATAATGTGGAGGAGCTGGCGGTATTACCCGGCTCGCCGGCGGACAAGGCGGGACTGCGAGAAGGAGATATTATATTAGAGGTTGATGGGAAGAAGTTGGCCGGACAAAATTCATTGGCCGGTGAGATTGGGAAGAGAAAGGTGGGGGATACTATTAGCTTGAAGTTGTTGTCTAAAGGAGAAGAGAAGGAAATCAAGGTGAAGCTGGGCCAATTGCCTGGATGATGATTTCTAATTTTTAATTTTTAATTTTTATTCAATTTTTAATGGGCCAATTTTCAAGTGACCACGAACTTAGTTTTAGGGAAAACGTGATGGCGGTGGTGCGCGATATTCCCAAAGGGAAGACGGTGACTTATAAAGAAGTGGCGAAGCGGGCCGGCAGGCCGGGGGCGGCCCGGGCGGTG
>QIFI01000094.1 GCA_003229735.1 Candidatus Anderseniibacteriota bacterium
CCGGCAGGCCGGGGGCGGCCCGGGCGGTGGGAAATATCTTGAATAAAAATTATAATCCTGATATTCCATGCCATCGGGTGATTCGCAGTAATGGATCTATCGGGGGGTATAATAGAGGCAGAAAAGAGAAACAGATTAAATTAATAAAAGAGGGGGCATTAAATATTAAGTAAAATATGTATGGACAATAATGATTTATTTATGCCGGTGATATTGGGCACGGCCCGGAAAGATAGGCAATCGGAGCAGGTGGCGCGGTATGTGCTAAACGAAACCGAGAAAACGGAAATAAATACAGAATTGGTTGATGTGCGGGACCATTTAGCGGGTGAGACGATTCCGGCCTGGGTAGACGATGACCGGGCCAGTAAATGGCGGGAACTAGTCAGCCGAGCTGATGGATTTATAATCGTAGTGCCGGAATATAATCATGGATATCCGGGAGAACTGAAGATGCTGATGGATATGGCATATAAGGAATATAATCGAAAGCCGGCGGCGTTATGCGGAGTGGCTGGCGGGGGGTTGGGAGGGGCCCGGGTAGTGGAAAATATCCGGCCGGTGCTGGTAGAGTTTGAACTGGTGTCTATGCGCAACGCGGTATATTTTTCTAATGTGGGGGATTTATTTAATGAGCAGGGGAAAATTCAGGATGAGTCATATGGGGATCGAATGAAGACATTGTTTGATGAGCTATTGTGGTATGCCAAAGCCCTCAAGACGGCCCGGGAGGCAAAATGAAAATATCAAGTCCAGCCTTCAAGGATGGGGAAAGTATTCCGGTGAAATATACTTGTGATGGGGAGAATGTTAATCCGGAGCTGATATTTGAAGAAGTGCCGGTGGGGACGGTGAGTTTGTTGTTAATCGTGGATGATCCGGACGCGGCGGCCGGGGACTGGCTGCATTGGTCAATGTGGAATATAGATGGCGATACAACGCGACTGGCAGAAAATGATGCGCCAATGGGAGCAGTGGAGGGAGCGACTGATTTTGGGGAGCCCGGATGGGGCGGGCCATGTCCGCAAGATGGAGAACATAGATACAGATTTAAGTTGTACGCGCTGGATGTGAGGCTGGAGTTGGATGTGATGGCCGATAAAATGAAGATTGCCAAGGAGATTGAGGGGCAGGTGATTGACAAGACGACGTTAACTGGAAAATATAAGAGGATATGAAAGAAATTTTGATGGATGGTTCAAAATATGTGTTGTCGCTTAAGCCGGGTGAAGAAGTGATAGGGGAATTGAAAGAGTTTTGCAGAGTAAATGATATTAAGGCGGGATATTTTTGGGTGATTGGAGCAGTAGAGAAGGTAAGTCTGGCCTGGTATGATTTGAGCGGGAAAGAATATGTGACTAAAACAATTGAGGAGAATCTGGAAATTGCCAGCGTGACCGGAAATATCGCAATGATGAGTGATGAGATAATAATTCACGCCCACGGAGTGTTTAGTGATAAAGAGATGCAGACAGTGGCCGGGCATGTGAATAAGATGATAATATCGGGCGCTGGCGAGGTGTTGATGATGAAGCTGGAGGGAAAAATTGAGCGGGAATTTTCCGAGGAGCTGGGTTTAAACTTGATGAAGTGGGTTAGTTTTTCCCCTTAATAATTTAAACTTACGAACAGCAAAGTTTCTTGGTTTTGGTTGATAGTTCGGTTATACTGAAGAAGTGCCAAATCCCAAGTTACCAAGGGAGAGGTGTCTTGCTTGCAGGAAGGAAACACCTCGCCCACGGTCCAAGTATTGTAGTAATGTTTGCCAAAGTGTACACAGGTACAAAACATACATACAAAATTGGAAGAATGGGGAAGTGCTTGGGCTGATCGCTACTGGTGTTGTCTCTGCACACGTAAAGAGGTATTTAAGAGAAAAGTTTGGAGATAAGTGTTGTTTATGCGGCTGGGCAGAGATTAATCCGAAAACTGGAAAGGTTCCTTTAGTCGCGGATCACATTGATGGCAGATGGCGTAATAATGCCGAAGTAAACCTTCGCTTGCTCTGTCCGAACTGTGATTCACTGACTCCAACATACGCTGCGCTCAATAAGGGTAGTGGCCGTTGAAACAGAGCTTTGAGCAAGCGAAATAAGGAGGCTGACTCTTTAGTCAGAAACAGGCCGATGTAGCTCAATGGTAGAGCAATGCTTTCGTAAAGCAGAGAAATGGGTTCGATTCCCATCTTCGGCTCTGCAAAATGTTAAATTACAGGTATGATGTATTAAATTGTAAAAATTAAGATGTATGGATAAAAAAGAATTGGAGCAGAATATTATTGAGTTTGAGGAGCGGTTGAGGAAACTCGCCGACTATCTTTGAAGTCGAGAAACTGGCGGCTAGAATAAAAGAGATTGAAGAGGAGCGGGCCAAACCTAATTTCTGGGGCGATCAGAAGCGGGCGCAGGATTTATCACAAGAGGCGGCCGATGCCCAGGCTGGTTTAGATCAGTATCGGAAGCTGAAGGAGGAAATTGCGGAAGTTAAAGGTTTGCTGGAATTAGCAGAACTGGAGAGTGACCAGGAACTTCTGTCCGATATTAGCGGACAGCTTAAGGAGCTGGACAAAGAGATAGAGCGAAAGGAAAAAGAATTTCAATTTGATGGGCCGCATGATAAAGGAGGAGCGATTATGACTATTATGGCCGGGGCTGGGGGAACAGACGCTCAAGACTGGGCGCAAATGCTGGAGCGGATGTATTTGAGATGGAGTGAGCGGGCCGGCTGGAAAACCAGAATCATTGATCGAGCCAAGGGAGACGAGGCGGGAATAAAAAGGAGTATGTTTGAGGTCAGCGGCCAGTTGGGGTATGGCCGATTGAAGGGAGAACATGGAGTGCACAGACTGGTGAGGTTGTCGCCTTTTAACGCGGATAATTTACGGCAGACGTCTTTTGCCAAGGTGGAAGTACTGCCTAAATTATCGGAGCAGGAAGCGCCGGTGATAGATAATAAAGATCTGGAGATTGATACGTATCGGGCCAGCGGGGCCGGCGGGCAACATGTGAACAAAACAGATTCGGCAGTCAGGATCAGGCATGTGCCAACGGGGATAGTGGTGCAGTGCCAGAACGAAAGATCACAGGCGCAGAATAAGGCGCAGGCGATGGCGGTGCTGACGGCTAAATTGCAGGTGTTATCGGAGGCCCAGCAGGCCAGTGAGATTAAGGAATTAAGAGGTGAGAATCAAGAGGCGGCTTGGGGAAATCAAATCAGATCATATGTGATGCATCCTTATCAGATGGTTAAAGATCATCGATCAAAAGTGGAAGATAGTGACGTAGCGGGGGTGCTGGACGGTGACTTATCAGCATTCATACCTAAGAGCCCGTAAAATAACCTCTTGCCGACTGGCCTCTTGGCACTAGCACTGCGGTGCGTCGGCCGGGCGCCGGCACTAGCACTGCGGTGCGTCGCAATTTTCATGGGCGCCGGCACTAGCACTGCGGTGCGTCGCAATTTTCATGGACCTGGCTCAAAAATTCGTAAAACTCGTCGAAGTAATAGTAATATTTCTCCTCATTTTCCGAATTTTTGATCTCAGGCCATGAAAATTGCGTTACAACAATGGGTTATTTAGTAATCGCTCACAGGTCGAGGGGGTCCCCTCTCCCTGCCCGCTTTAGCGGGCATATGATAGGGAGAGGGTTAGGGAGAGGGTAAAAATAATATGTTTATAACGTCCGCGAAACCCTCATCCCCCCGCCCTTCTCCCTATGAATAGGGAGAAGGGAGAGCGCCCTTAACCAGTGGGCGATTATGTTATTTAACGGGCTCTAAGATATGAGATATGCTATAATCCAGGGTACGGATTGGCTATATAATATAGTCACGGTAATGACAAAAGATAACAATTCATGATCACATTCAATAAAATTTCCAAGGTGTATTCTAAAGAATCGGCGGCTTTGCATGATGTGTCTTTGAAAATCCCCACCGGGGATTTTGTGTCCATAGTAGGTCAGAGCGGGGCCGGCAAATCTACGATGCTAAAATTAATATCCGCCCAAGAGAGGCCTTCGGAAGGAATGATTGTGATTGACGGCTGGGATATTACTAAAATCAGGAGATGGCAGATACCTCATTTACGAAGGCAGATCGGGGTGGTATTTCAGGATTTTAAGTTATTGCCCAAGCGAACAGCTTTTGAAAATATTGCTTTTGCTATGGAGGTGGGAGGCGCGCCAACCAGAGAAGTGAGGGCTACAGTACCTCACATATTGAAACTGGTAAATCTGGCGGAGCGGGCCAATGCTTATCCGGATGAATTGTCAGGCGGAGAAAAGCAGAGAATCGCGATTGCCCGGGCCTTGGCCTATAAGCCGCAGATTTTAATTGCCGATGAGCCGACGGGCAATCTGGACGCTTTGCATTCCTGGGATATTGTTCAGCTGTTGATAAAAATAAATAAATTAGGGACAACTGTTTTGCTGGCCACTCACAATGACGAAATAGTAAATGCTTTGAAGAAAAGAGTGGTGACATTAAATGACGGCAAGGTGGTGTCTGATAAGAAGAGCGGAACTTATAAGCTATGATTGGAGTATCTTTTTTCAGGATATTAAGGGCGGCGGGAAATAATTTTTTGCGCAATGTGTGGTTATCCATCGCCACCACGGTAATAATGACGATTACGCTGTTAATTGTGATGTTCTTATTTTTTGCTAATGTGTTCGGGCTGGAGGTAATTAATAATATTCAGCAGAAGATTGATTTGTCGGCTACTTTCATGACCGAGGCGAGTGAAGAGCAAATGTCGAAAGTGGTTAGAAATATGGAGCAGAGGCCGGACGTGCGAGCGGTGCAATTTGTCAGTAGTGATGAAGCGTTAAAGATATTCAGGGAGCGTAATATAGATAAGCCATATATTGAAGAATCACTGGCTGAACTGGGAAAAAACCCCTTGCCGGCCAGCATGTTTATCGTGGCCACGGCCCCGGAATACTACGAGGATATAGCCCGCTACCTGGGAGATGATCAATTTGGAGAAGTAATTGAGGAGGTCAGCTATGAAGATTCAAGAGATATGATTCAGCGGTTGATTTCAATTATCAGCACCATTAAGAATGCCGGATTTATTATTACCATAGTATTCGCGGGGCTGGTGATATTAATCATGTTTAATACGGTGAGGCTGGCTATTTATAGTTTTCGGGAGGAGATCGATATTATGCATTTAGTGGGGGCGTCGAGATGGTTTATCCGCGGGCCATTTGTAATTGAGTCAATGCTGGTAGCGATATTATCGGTAATCATCACCACGGGTATAATATATCCATTGCTTAACGGAATCGCTCCGGAATTGCAGAGATATTTTCTGGAAGGCTACGCGCAACAGGAAGGATTTAATATTTATGCGTACGCGGTGCAGGAGTGGCCAACGGTGCTGGGATTGCAGTTGGCAGTAGCTTTAGGACTGGCGATTATCAGCAGTTTGATAGCGATTCAGAGATATTTGAATTCTTAGAGTCGGCTGATGACATCATTGAGAGACGGGGGAAGTTCTTCGACTTTGATGAGCGGCGCCTGACTTAATAAATCATAGATAGAGGGCAAATAACGAGATGAGTGGAGAGTGAGGCGAAGTTTTTGACCGGAGAAGCTGGTGGTGGGTACTAATTTAGCATCGATGATGCCGTGAGCTGATTTTAGCTGTCTTAGTAAATCATAACGCAGGCCTTCCACCCATACATCGACCAGGCGGGGAGTGGAAGTGTTAAGGGCGATTTCATCTATGGTGCCATAGTGGGTTAAGCGGCCGCGATGCAATAGCATCATGGGCAAAGCCAGGCTATCTACAGTACTCGTGAAGCGAGTAGATATAATAATCGTGCGGCCGGTGAATAATTGATCGAGGAGGTTTTTGGTTACTTCAGGGCCGATTTGATCGGCCACATCGTCCAGAAGGATTAGAGGCGTATCGGATAGGGCCGAGCGAGCAATACTTAATTTTAATTGCTGGGCGCTGGATAAGAAGCGGGCTTCGGTATGGACGGCATTGCCGAGGGCCAGAGCATCGATGATGCGGGTGATTTTCGCGGTGATATCGGTAATGCCGTGAGTTCGGGCGAAGGTGTTAAGCACGGTGTGAAGAGTATCTTTGGCCGGTTCGCTGGCTTCAGCGGAAACATATCCGACGGCCAGTTTGTCATGCTGATGGGCGGGTTGGCCGTTGATGGTGACAGAGCCATGGGTGGGCCTGATAATGCCGGTGAGCAAACGAAGCAGAGTGGATTTACCTGAAGCTTCGGCGCCGAACAGAACGACGTGA
>QIFI01000060.1 GCA_003229735.1 Candidatus Anderseniibacteriota bacterium
CAAAAAAATCCTTGTCCAGAAATTCGTTCTCCTGATAAACCACCTCCCGCAAAGCGGACATGCGATAAATCCCCGCCGCTCCCGTTACCGCGAATATCTCTATCGTCTGGGAAAATTTATTTACATTCTTTGTGCCGGCCCCCCGCTCCCGCCCATTCATCGCCAGAGTTTTCTCAATTCCGGCCGAATCAATTATGGTTCTATCCCTGTTCCTATACAGCAGGCCTTGGGCCGCCCCCACCGAATCATCATTAAATACCGTCAAAACCTTCTTGGTTCCCTCCCAATCAAGCTCCAGATCCGGATTATGAAGCATCACCAATTCCGTCTCGCATTTAGCCAGTCCCGCGTTATGTCCGCCCGCGAATCCGGTGTTTTCACCCAGCTCCAATATATCGGCCCGCGGCACCATTTTCCGCGCCATTACTACTGAATCATCCGTCGAACCGTTATCAATATATCTAATCACCGCCTCATCGGCCGGTATTTTTGCCAAAATCTCCAACCCCGCCGCCAGCTCTTCAGCACTATTCCAACCCAATATTTGAATTGTTAATCTGGGAAATTTCATATCGACTAACCTATTATAACCTAACCCTAAATACAAGCCTTGGCATTTATTGGTAATCGCCTACATAAGAAAATATATTCTCCCTAATAGGGAGAAGGGCCGGGGGGATGAGGGTCGCCTCCAGCCATATAGCCCCGCCCCCTCACCCCAACCCTCTCCCCAGCCTGGGGAGAGGGGATATCTCAATCTGCGAACACTTGCATTAATTGCCTCGACCCATTAAACATATTCGTTACTGGTATACTAAATAAATATGATTCAACCCGTACTCATTATTATTGGCCTGGCCTTGCTGATCCTGCAGATCAGCGACCACCTGCAAATGTGGCAGGTCAAAGAATACCGGTTGGATCGTCTGCGGGCCGCCTGGCCTTCCCGCGATCTCCGGCGCCGCTTAAATTTCTTTATAATTTTTCTGATCGCCTTCTTCCTTATTCCCATTTATTCCCCGCTGATTATCTTCTCCGCCTACCTTATTCTGGCTGTCCGGCGCGGCATTTATAAACCCCGCCCCACCCTGAAACTGATTACCTCAGCCGGCCTGGTCATCATTATTACTCTTCTTCTCCTTTTCGCCGCCCTCCTTATATCTGCTCCCTTCATCCTCGCCCTGACTATCATCAATTTACTTGCTCCATTTATCACCGCCGCCGCTATCTCCTTGGCCAATCTCATCACCATCATCCGCAAACAACAATACATAAACCGAGCCCAAAAAAACCGTCAATCTCTATCCTTGGAAGTCGTCGGCATTACCGGCAGTTTCGGCAAAACTTCTGTCAAACATTTTGCCGCCCAGCTCATCCCCTCCGCCGTTATTTCAAAACAGCATCGAAATTCAGAATATGTCATCGCCCGGGATATTCTTCAACAGCTCACCCCCCAAACCTCCCAGTATATTCTGGAAATGGGCGCCTACAAATCCGGTGAAATAGCTAGTCTGGCCCGCCTGGCCGAACCCACCATTGGCGTCATCACCTCCATCGGCAGCCAGCACCAGGCCATCTTTGGTTCCCAGTCAGCCATTCTCAAAGCCAAGTGGGAACTGGCCCGAGCCGTCACCGCCGGCATCCTCATATTAAATGGTGATGACCCCCTGCTAACTAAATCAGCCCTCAAGCATTCCGGTCAAATCATCTGGTATGGCACCTCCGCCGACCACCACATTTCTGCTCAAAATATTCATTATCAATCCCGCCTCACCAATTTCGATCTAGTGGTAGACAACCAGACTTTCCCTATTTCCCTGTCCGTCATTGGCCAGGCCGCTCTCCTCAATGTGCTGGCCGCCGTCGCTATAACCTACGCCCTAAAATTGCCTATTGAAAACACCGTTAAAAAACTGCCCGCCCTAAAATCCTATCCCCGCACTATGGCCATCGCTTCCGGCCTGGTCGGATCAACCATCATTGATGACAGTTATTCAACCGGCCAAGCCAGTTTTATCAACGCCCTCAACCACCTGGCTAGATTTTCTTCATCCTCTAAGCTGGTGGTTATGGTCCCCATTATTGAATTAGGCTCGGCCGCCCCGGCCGCCCACTTCCAAATCGGCCGCGCTCTGGCCCGCGTCCCAGCCCGGGTATTTATTTATGGCGCCGAATATCAAGCGGATTTAGCCCGCGGCTTTAAAAACCAGGGCGGCCGACAACTTAATTTTTTCACTCATCCATCCAAATTGAAAAACCAGTTAACTTCCATCATTGCTCAAGATTCCGTCATCCTCCTCGAAGGCCGCGTCCCTGACCAAATCCGCGATTATCTGCTGGACAAAAAATAACATCACTTTTGACTTTTAGCTTGCCCTTTTGACTTTTGCCTTTTAACTTTTGACCTTCTATCATGTCTATTCTCATCTCCCTATCTCCCAACACTGAACGTGACGACATTATATTATCGTTAAAAACATTGCTGTCGCCCTGGTCATGGCGCCAGACAAAATATCTGGATCAGGCCAAAAAGGAATTAGCTAAACATTTTCCCCGTCACCACCTTCATCTCACCAGCTCCGGCCGCTCCGCCATATATCACGCCCTTAAAGCCGCCGGCATCGGTGCCGATGATGAAGTCATTATCCAGGCTTTTACCTGTGTCGCCGTCCCGGCCGCCGTCAGCTGGACTGGCGCTCGTCCCATCCTGGCCGACATTGATGCCCAGACATATAATCTTGACCCCCAAAGTGTCAAGGAAAAAATTACCCCCCGGACCAAAGCCGTCATTGTCCAGCACACTTTCGGCATCCCGGGCCCTCTTAAACAACTCCAGGCTCTGGCCGACCAGCACAATTTACTTCTTATCGAAGACTGCGCCCATGCTCTAGGCGCTAAATATCACGGTCAGCCGATTGGCGCCTTCGGCGATATATCCATCTTAAGTTTTGGCCGCGATAAAACTTTATCATCTGTTTTTGGCGGAGCTATTTTAACCAAAAACGCCAACCTTTCCCGGACTATCGCCCGGGACTTGTCCCGCCTGCCCCACCCGCCTTTCTGGTGGGTTAAACAGCAACTTCTTCACCCGCTTATCATGGCCCTTGTTAAGCCCGCCTATTTTACCCTCTCACTAGGCAAGCTAATGCTGATTATTTCTCAATCATTGCGCCTCTTAAGCAAGGCCGTTCAACCCCTGGAGAAACAAGGCCGCATGCCAAAACATATTGATTATCAATATTCTCCCGCCCTGGCTCGATTACTATCTCTTCAATTAAAGAAGCTTACTCGTTACACCGATCGCCGTCGGCAGATAGCCGCGCAGTATCTAAACCGCCTGCCCCATCCCATCAATATCTCAACCGACATAAATCC
>QIFI01000067.1 GCA_003229735.1 Candidatus Anderseniibacteriota bacterium
CTTGCCCGAACAACCCGACGGATATTTTGGCAATCTGGTCCTGGCCGATCGTGCCCTCGGTGAACTTCGTGCCTCAATGGAAACCGCCGGTACCTGGGATAATACCGCTATCATTGTTAGTTCCGACCACCACTGGCATAAATCCTACCTGTATGACAACCAGGTTAATCCCCGCGGCGTGCCCTTTCTGCTCAAATTGCCGGATCAGTCAACCGGAATCACCTATCAAAACAAATTCAATACCGTGCTTACCCGCGACCTGATTTCCGAGCTTATGTCTGGAGAAATAAATGATTATCAAAAAGTATCGCAATGGCTGGACAACAACACTGCCAATTAAAGATTATTTGCATAATCCCGCAGCTTATTTAGATCAACCCGCCAAATCACCACCTTGTCGCCATCCTGATAAATGCGGGGAAACAAGTCGGGATACCGATCCCACACCATCATCTCTTCTCCTTCTGGAATCTGATACCACTTATACAAATATGGACGATCAATATAGGGATTTCTCGGATCAGCCCGGGCAAAATATATATAGACTTCTGATAATGTTATATCATTATTTTCAACCTGCGTCTCAATACTCATTTCATACAATTGCTTATTTATTTCTTTGACCGCTTCTTTTAGAGCTATCTCGGTCTCTTTAGCAATTTCCACCGCCTCATCCATTTGTCCTGTTTTGACGTAACTATCTCTAAACCAGACCATGCTTTGTATATAGCTCTCAAACGGTTTTATAAACCTCTTGTCGCCCGCCAAAATTATATTGTTTAGATCAGGATTAGAAGTATTCGAACCAACGGCCTCCATCAAAAATGTCACGGCCTCCGGAAACGAAGCCTGGTAATAAAACTGCAAATTCATCTTTATCCGCGTCGCCCGGGCGTGATATTTAATCAAATCACTCGATCCATGTGAAAAGATAATCGGATCTTCAGGTAAGTTATCTTTAATCCACTCTGCCGCGGTTAGCTCATAATCAGGCATGGTAAATTTAGTCAAATTATTAATGTAAATTGCCCCTGAAACCGACCCCAGTAAAGCAATAAACAACCAGATCGTAATTATAAAACTCCTTCTGCCTGATACGCTTCTCAATATAAATGCCAGCGGCATCACCATCAAAATCCCGATCAATTGCCAGGCCCGATCAGGCAAATATGCCAGACTGATAATTCTGGGAAAAATATCCGCGATAAACATAAACATTGCTAACATCAATAAAATCAGTCCCGTAGCCGGGTTAGACCAGGCAGACATAAACCGACGTCTAGCTGATGAACTAGCTCCAAATAAAACTATTACTAGTACTAAGATTGTTAATATAAAAGGACCGGCATAATAAGCATAGTATTTAGTTACTCCTGATATTCCTGGCCAACCTACATCACTCCCATCAACATTTATATATCGAGCCGGGAATCTAAAATTTACATTCATGTTCACCAGCCCGCTTATCACCAGCCGCGCGATGCCCTCCATACGCTTATACATGTCCGATATTCCAAACCGGCCCGCCGCCATCAAGCCGGCTAACAACCACAACATATATTTAATTTTTATAATATGGTTACGCCTGCTCCACAACCACGCAAAAATCCAGAGTAAGAAGAATAGACTGAACAACGGATGAAAAAGCAGGCCCATAACACTAAAACCACCGACCACATAAAATAAGGCCAATCGTTTACTGATGTACGACTCATATAACAAACCTATGAAACTAAATAATGCCGCCAGAAAAACCACCTGGTACCGCGTGATGTCAAATTCCAGAATTAGAGTTGGTGAAGCCAATGGAAATAATAAGATAATCAGCTGTTGATATTTATTGCTCACCGACCGAGCTAGCAACCACAAAGGGATCACCGACAATATGGTGAGACCTGGTATTACATACTTGAAAATGGAAAATAGTGATAGGCCCGACAAATACCGGATTATTATTATTAGGGCGTCAAACGGGTAACGCTCAATTTCACCCGTCGTCACAATCTGACCAGCTTCAATATTTTGTTCAGCCTTGAGTAAAATAGAATAATTATCATGCGCCGGCAAAAAAGAAAAACTGGACAATGTAATGGCATGAACCAAAGCCACTATTATCAAAGCCCAAACCACCGGATGCCTAATTAATCTATTCCCTTCGTGCAGCAGATTAATTAGCCGTCTACTTGACAATTCTACTTGGTCATCCCGCCCTGAACCGGATAAAAATAATCCGGGCAAAAGTAGCAGCGCGTATATTAAAAAAACTGACCCCACAGATATGCCGCCGGTCAAATAGTTATATATAACCAAAATAACCGGTGGTAATAAACCAGCATAAAGCAAACTTAAAGTCACATGCAACGCCCGATCCTCCGGCCAACCCAGCCGCCTGCTCGTGATTCTCGACCACACCGATCCAACCAGATACATCACTGCTAACGCCAAAACCAGACGCGCATAAATCAAAAACGGCCAGTCAAAAACCAGGCTGGCCTTATAGAACACCAACCACAACCCCATCACCGATAAAGACTTAAGACGATAATTAAACATCATTCTACTCTACGATAAACAAGACAAAACCCAAACACAACCTTCAAAATCCATCCTGTCCACGCCCAATTACTAGGAAATTATCTCACAAAAAAGCCCCCGGGAATATACCCTAGAAAAAACCCATTATTTCTCATACCACTTTCTAACTCGCCTATCTATATTTATCTCATCCCCCCAAATACTAATTCTCACGCATTATAACTTCTGCAACACCAATACTATTGTATGACTATTAAACCACTTCGTGCTCTCTGACACCGCCACTTTCGTCACTCTGGCCATTATCCACGGACTATCTCCCCAACCCTGCATCCATGGCCGCAAATTTCCTGCCTCTTCTTTTATTCCTTTAAACCCGTTATTTCGATATACATATTTTAGCTTAAAACCTCGCTTTTCAAAATCCCTGGCTACTGCTAAATGATCAAGCACATATTCATAAAAAACCTCATTAAACTTATCATCTTCTAATACTTCATACATATTCAACGCCGCCTTCAACCGTCGAAGTCTAGACATATGTGGAAATACCAAAAACACAAATCCCCCTATTTTTACGACTCTTACCATTTCCTGAGCCATCGCGTCATAACCATCTCTTTCATGCTCAATCAAACCCAATGACCAATATCCATCAAAGTATTCATCTGGATAAGGCATTTTTTTCACATTGCCTACAGCCAGTTTAAGGTCAGGTCTCAATTGCCTGACCATCTCTATAGTATCGCTAGTACCCCACCAACTCACTAATGGCATGTAGTATTTTTAGCTTAATAACCATATTTTATTTGTAGAGACGCTATCCATTTATTTAGAT
>QIFI01000039.1 GCA_003229735.1 Candidatus Anderseniibacteriota bacterium
CATAGGGAGAAGGGCGGGGGATGAGGGTTACGCGGATGTTATAAACATATTATTTTTACCCTCTCCCTAACCCTCTCCCTATCATATGCCCACTAAAGCGGGCAGGGAGAGGGGATCCCCTCGACCTGTGAGCGATTACTTTTGAGGCCGTTGACAGTTCAGCCAGAAAGCGTTTAAAAATTCCTTTTACCTCGAAGGCTGGGCGAGAGGGGTTTTTTTGGTCTTATCAACCCTGATTCTTGTTTTCTCCTTATCCTAAGGAGAAGGGGTTAACTGGGTTTTTAAACGCTTTTTCAGAGGCGGACTGGAGAGCTTTATGCACAGGATGAAAAATTTACAATAATACCCTATGAGGGTATTATTAAATTATGAGGAAAATTATCAGGAATAGGATTTTGCGCAGGCTGAAGATATTGGAAGGTCAAGTACGCGGATTGCAAAGAATGGTAGAGCAGGAAGATTATTGTATTGATATTCTAAATCAGTCTTCGGCAGTTAAGGAGGCATTGTCGGGCATAGAAGATTTAATTTTGGAGAATCATTTGTCCACTCATGTGATTGAGCAGATTAAGGTGGGCAATAAGGCAAAATCGGTAAAGGAGATCATGGCTATTTATAAGTTATCGAAAAGGAGATAAGAGTAGTATCAAAGTATATGAATGAATTAAATGTGATGCAGAAGAAAACCAGGGTTTATCTGGTGATCTCGTTTTTCGCGCTGGTGACTATATTTCTAGTGGGAATGTTTTGGCTGGCGTCCACACCTGGTCAAACGGTGGGGCTGACATTATCTTTCGCGGCCGGGCTGTCGATGATAGTTCTGCCTTGTACTTTCCCGCTGGTGTTTGTGATTGTGCCGCTGGCCATGGGCAAAAAACCGGCTCGGGGGTTGATGATGGCAACGTTGTTTGGTTTGGGATTAATTATCACTCTGACTATTTACGGCATGATAGTGGCGTGGGCCGGTCAGATTTTTGGATTGGCCAGCATTAGTAAATGGATGTATCTGGTAGCCGGTTTTGCGGCTCTATTGTTTGGATTATCAGAATTGAAACTGATAAATCTGCGTTTGCCTTCGTATGGAGGAGCGACCCCGAAATTTATTGTAAAGCAAGGCGATTATTTAAAAGCTTTTTTCATGGGTCTTTTTCTGGGCAATGCCGGTATTGCTTGTCCAAATCCAGCTACTTATGTGATTTTAACTTACATTGCCGGTTCGGGAAGCATTGCTTATGGGGCGGCGTTACAAGCGGTTAATGGTCTGGGCAGGTTTTTGCCGCTGTTGGCGATTACCATTCTGGCTATCGTGGGCGTAAACGCTTCGATATGGTTTATGAAAAAGAAACAAGTGATTCAGAATGCGACGGCCTGGGCGCTGATAGCTACCGGAGCGTTTATTATAGTTTGGGGATTTTATGGTCATTATTGGTTTTTAAATAGTCCTATTCACAGTGGGTGGACCAGGTGGTTTGGTGATATCGGCGGGGCCCAGGTGGCTGAATATGAATGTTGTATTGTGCCGGCCTGCAGTCAATGTTTAACGGATGGCATGTTTGAGAATAATACCTGTGAGTGCCGGATTCATTTGGAGGAGGGGCATCTGGATAAGGTTTGTGCTGAATGCAGAGAAGGACTGGCTGAAGGCCGGGGGGTGTTTGAGATTGCTGAAAGGACACAGAAACCGGCTTCGGCGCTGTTGGGAGGCTTAATAGCTGGTCCGGTTGTTTGGTATGTTATTAAAAAGAAGTTTTCTAAGAAAAAAAATGGCGAGGGAGGTGAAGAGGTGTGAGTGAAACAGTTTCATTAGCGAGAAGCAGTTTGGTGACGGGAGTGGCGCTGGTGCTGGTGGCCGGCGGGTTGGCGGGTTATTTAGTTAAGCCATCGGGACCGCCCGCCGGAGATCATCTGGCGGCTCTTAAATCCCAAAGCATGGATGAGCAAAGGGAAGCTTTGGTGTCTATAGGGGATGACCTAAAAACTGATTTGGCAAAAAAAGGCGAATATGATTGTTGTCTGGTTAATCCCTGTAATGAGTGTTTATATGATGAAGGTTCGTGTGAGTGCCGGGCAGATATTGTAGCTGGCGAACATCCGTGCGGGGAATGTATTGGTGAGATTTTGGCGGGCAATGGTATGCCAGAGCTAAAGCCGTATTTTGCCCAGGCGATTGCCCATAAGGTGGGAACAAAACATGAAGGTCATCTGCAGGAAATAATTGATGATATGTATCCGGAAGTTTAATGACAATTATGATCCGGTTTAGCGGGGTTATATTTGATAATTTAGGCAAGATATAGCTGATGATTTTAAGATGCGCGTTCATAAATCGACTTCCCGACGAGTTTTATATATCTCATTTAATGGCGATAGAATCTGTTGCGGGATTGTGGGGTGGCTGTTATAATACCCCTATAGGGTATTATAAATTAAGGTTTTATTATTAAAGAAAGGAGGTGTAAATTATGATGAAGCGGTTCATGGTGCCGAGAGTCGCGCATTGCGGCGACGGGCATTAAATAAAGTCCCGGGTACGACCTTAAACTGCCCGCTAGTGCCGTTACAACTAAGCTATGACGGGTAGTCATATATCAGACATGACCCATTATAGCCATACTTAAATTCTTCTGCCTGGTATTAGCAGGTTGTAACGGTACTAGCTTGGTTATTGATACCAATGTTATAATTAAATACTAATTAAATTAAACAGAGTAAAAAATATGAATGAAGTTAAATTTTTAACGATGGTCGGCTGTCACAATTGCGAGGCGGTTAAAAAAATCTTTGATGAGATATTGCCGGATTTTTCAAATGTGAAAGTGGAGGAGGTTGACATGGCGACGCCGGAGGGGCAGAAGCTGGTGCAGGAGTATAGCATTATGGCGTCACCGGGCATTGTGATAAACGGGGAGCTTTTTTCCACCGGCGGGGTGGATAGGGATAAGCTGATAGAAAAATTAAAGTCTTTGCCGGCTTAGGGCTGTAGAAGAAAAAATTATTCACTAAGAATATATATTATGGCTTTTAAATTGTTTAAGAAGTATTGCGCGGTGTGCGGTAAGGAGGTGCCGAAGGAAGGAGCGATAGTTCGCTTCGGGGCGCATCTTTGTTCGGATGAGCACGCGGAGGTGTATAGAAAAAAAATGGCTGGAGAAAAAGCCAAGTCGGGCGGCGGCTGTTGTGGATAGGAGTAGGGTGACTTGGATGAGATTCTATGGAGGAGAAAATATATGAGACAATAATTGTGGGCGGGGGTGTTTCGGGCTTGTCTTGCGCCAGGCGCTTGCATGACGCGGGCAAAGATTTCCGACTGATTTCCAAGAATCTGGGCGGTAGAATGATGGCCTCGGAATGTTTTTGCATGAA
>QIFI01000122.1 GCA_003229735.1 Candidatus Anderseniibacteriota bacterium
CCTCAACTCCCACTCCTGCCTCAACTCCCACTCCCTTCTCAACCCCCCCTCCCACTTCAACTCCGCCTCCCTCCCCTCCCCCTCCTCCGCCACCCCCCCCCCAGCCCCAATGCTCTGATGGCCAGGATAATGACGAAGATCAATTTGTTGATGCCGCTGATTCCGGCTGCCACACTGACGGCAACCCTAACAATCCCGATTCCTACGATCCGAACGACGACACCGAAACCAGCGGCCGGCTGACCCAATGCTCTGATTCAATCGACAACGACAACGACGGCCTGGTCGATGGCGGCGACCCTCAATGTCACACCGACGGCGTCGCCTCCAATCCAGCCAGCTATGACCCGTCTATCGACCGGGAAGCCGCCCCATTGCCGCCCACCGTCCCCACTCCTCCTCCCACTCCCACGCCAAATCCTACTCCCGTCCCCACTCCCACCTTAGCCAGCATCGGCGGCGGCACTACTGACACGAATAATGATGTCGACTCTGAACCGTCCCGGCCGGCCTTAAAAACTTTCACTTTCCAGGCTGAAATCGGTCACTCATTCAATAAATTCGCCCGGGCCATGAGCGATGGCCCGCGCCGCGTCCTGGCTCTCTTCCACGAACGTGCCTCGGCCCAGAAAAAAGTCACCGTGCCGCGCGGCGACTACTGGTTATTCCTCACCGCCAAGCATGATGTCCCGGGTCCCGTGGATGTCGGCGTATATATTAATGGCTGGCCCTGGCGCGCTATCAGCTTGGACAAAAATGACAACCGTTACCGCACCCACGCCGTCGGCAAGCTTAGAAATTTCTCTGGCGGCGCTGTCAAGTTCCGTTTCCTGAAAGATAAGTTTGATGGCATTGAGCCTGATCTTGACCGTAACTTATTCATCGATTGGTGGCAGTTAACCGAAAGCACCAGTCCCCAAGGCGTTGGCCTCGGCACTCGGGCCCAATCTCCCGGCCAGGCTGTTTTGCCCCGGCTCAACAGCATCGTTCGCCAGGTCCTCGGCCCCCAGCACGTCAATGTTGATATTTGGTATTTCTATGCTCCGCGTTTAGTCGCGCCGCCCACCGCTCCCGAAGCCATCACCACCGAAGCCCAGCTCCGCCGCGTCATGAATTATTGGAAATTTACCAACCCTGATCGACCCCGTGGTATATAATTATTACTACTATGACCAAATCACAAACTCTAACTTTAATCTTTGCCCTTATCATCATCAATGTTGCGGCGGTGACGTATCTGGCTCTCCAATATTACTCCGCCAGCCGCCCCGTCATCTTCCAGCCTAGTGACGAAATTAATGAATTTGGCTATTCCGACGCGGATGCTGATCAGGAGCAAGCCTTGCAGGCCAATGAATTAAACTCGCCAAGTACCGCCAGCTTCAGCGAAGCTGATTGCAAAGTCACTTACAGCGATTGCCGCCTCACCTGCCAGGCCGACTGGGAATCAGACCCGGCGTCCAGTGACCTTTGCTTTAGCGATTGCCAGCAAAGCTGGCAATTCTGCACCAGCCCGCCCTCATAATCATCTCCCTTCTCTCCTCGAGGGGAGAAGGCCAGCATGAGAGGTTTTCATAATCAGCTCCCCTCTCCCCTCGAGGGGAGAGGGCCAGGGTGAGGGGGGCGTAAGGTAGAAGTTTTCTCCCCCTCTTTGAGGGGGAGCTAGAGGGGGTGGGAGATATAATCTTCAAAGAAATCTCAATATCTCAATTGGAAATTCTCGTAACCGCGCTCCCTTCTCCCCCCCCCTGGGGAGAGGGCCAGGGTGAGGGGCGCAGCCGCGCCATTGGGGAATTGGTCATTGGGAATTGGTCATTTAGTCATTAGAAATTCAATAAAAATTAAAAAGTAGAAATTAAAAAGGAGGTTACCCTTTACCTTTTGCTTTTTAAAGCCCCAATCCATGCTAAACTACCCATAAATCTTATGACTGTGTCTGTTTCAAAAAGAATGCTCCGGGTGTTTCTTTATGGGGGCGGTTCCGCCCTGCTTCTGGTTGATTTATTATTACTGCTCAAATCAACTCTCACCGGCAACTATGTGCCCCTGGTTCCCATTATTGCCGGAATTTTTACCGCCGCCGGCCTGCTGTTTATTGTCTATGCCGAACAACGCGCCCAGATGGAAGATAAAAAAAACCACCGCCGCATCGCCCGTGTCGCCACTCAATTAACCAATCCTCTGGGGCATCTTCAGGATGATCTCAATCGTCTGCTTAAATCAGCTGACCAATTGCCTTCCCAACACCGTCTCCAGATTAAACGCATGGCCACCAAATCTAATATTCTCCTCAACAATGTCCGTGATGTTTTTTTATCTATGCAGGCCGGTGAAGGCCGAATCAGCCAGGAAATCCGCGTCTATAATATCTGTGCCCTCCTCCAGGAAGCCCATGATCGAGCCGCTCCTCTGGCCTCGGCCAGCAATGTTGAATTAGTTTATCGGGCCCACTGCCAGCAGGCTCCCGTCAAAGTAGATCGCCGCCTGTTTCTCATTGCCCTGGACCACCTTATCACTAATGGCCTGCAATACACTCTCAAGCCCGGCCTGGTTAATCTAGCCATCATGAAAGGCCATAAATACGCTCGCGTCATCATTCAGGATAGAGGCCTGGGCATTAGTCCCGACGATAAATACTCCATCTTTACCCCCTTTGCCCGGGGCGAAGATGCCGGCAAATATGATCCCGATGGCATCGGCATCGGCCTGGCCTTAAGCCGGCTGATTATCAAAGAATTTGGCGGCACTCTCACCTGGCGTCCTAAACCTCACGGCACCGGCACTGAATTTATTATTCGCCTGCCCCTGGCAAAATAGTTAATGGAATGAGATAATAGTCACTATGAGTCTAGACAACACTAAACAAGTCCTCTTAGTATTAGGCATCCTGGTTGTGGGTATACTCGTTTTAGCCGTCATGTTCTTCTCAGCCGGAGCCGGTTAGGGGATGGAAGATGTCCCCTCTCCCCGTTGGGGAGAGGGCAGGGTGAGGGGGACGTAAGGTAGGAGTTTTCTCCCTTGCCTGAGGGGGAGCCAGAGGGGGTGAAAAGCGCTCCCTTCTCCCCTCCGGGGAGAAGGCCAGGATGAGGGGCGCGCCCCGCCGCGCCATTGGGAAATTGATCATTGGAATTTAAGTGGTCATTGGGAATTGGGAAGTGGTCCTGATAGCCCGTCATTTAATCATTTAACCTTTGGGTTTTAATGTAAGAGCCCGTTAAATAACCCATTGTCGTAACGAAATTTTCATGGCCTGAGATCAAAAATTTGTAAAATGAGAAGAAGTAATACTATTACT
>QIFI01000102.1 GCA_003229735.1 Candidatus Anderseniibacteriota bacterium
TGGCCCCGGATACATCCAGGTGAATGTTCTCCGCTACCACATCAAAGTAGCGGCGAGTTTGTTCTGCCTGTTGGATAACCAGTTTCTCCAACTTGCTTTGTCCTTTCTCCAACTTGCTTTGTCCTTTCTCCAACTTGCTTTGTCCTTTCTCCAGTTTGCCCTGACCTTCTTTGAGTTCACTAATCTGCTCCTGCAGACGGCCTCCCCACAATGCCAAATCACTTTGACTGACCGGCAACTCGCCATCCTTATTAGTCTGCCTGGTTTTTAGTTTGCCGCTCATATCTTCTCATCATACCACCACTCTAATAAAAACATAACAAAATTAGCATCGCTCTTTAACAAACTAACCAGCCTCAAAAGCATACTCTACATGTTCAATTTCCGGCACCCCACCTGCTTTCAATTCAATCGAAATCACATCAAACCGCATATCTCCCCAATATTCCTTCTCCTGTTGATACCACTGCGCCGCCCGAATCAGCTTCCTTTGTTTCTGCCAGGCCACGGTATCTACCCCTTGGCCATATTCCGTCTCCACCCTCAATCGCACCTCCACCATAACCCGCGTGTCCTCATGTTTCATCACCAGGTCAATCTCCCCCGCCTTACACCAGTAATTTCCCTCCACAAACTCATACCCCTTATCCTCCAAATACCTCCTGGCTGCATCTTCTCCAAAATTGCCAATCTGCTTCTTATTCATACTCCAGCAATTTAACAATTTAACAATTTAGCAATCACCATACCGTTATAATCATTTGGATTTTAAACTTGATTTGGCATTCGAGCTTTGGCATTTGGATTTCTTAGTAGCTTCTTCCTGAAATCAATAATCACCACCGTCGCTGCCGAAGCCAACAAAATCATTGCCCAGTCCCTTATCCCCAGCGGCACCGTGTCAAATAATCTCTGAAACCCGGGCACGTATAAAGCCATCAACTGCAGTAGCAAAGATATGATCAAAGACACCGGCACCCACTTATTTCCCATAATTCCCCGCCGCCAAATTGTCTCCTTAAGTGATCTAAAGCTCCACACCGACAACAGCGAAGACACCGAGATAAAAGTAAATATTATTGTCCTCACTTGATTCAGGGGCAACAGCAGCTGAAAAAGTGAATACCAGTAAATCAACATTGTCATCGTTGTCACTACCAGCCCCACCGTCAAAATATGATACATCATGTCCTTGCCCAACAACGATTTGTTTGGATCTTCTGGACGCCTTTTCATCACCCCTCGCTCTGCCGGCTCCATTGCCAAAGCCATATCAGACGTA
Organism: Candidatus Anderseniibacteriota bacterium; assembly: GCA_003229735.1. Classification (GTDB taxonomy): domain Bacteria; phylum Patescibacteriota; class Andersenbacteria; order UBA10190; family UBA10190; genus SZUA-179. The sequence goes on from QIFI01000102.1 coordinate 1,283, forward strand.
CCATCAGTCACCAAATTTACCCACAAAATCTGCGCCGGCAATAATGGCAAAGGTAAACGCGTAAGTAGACTAACTATGAATATCGCCACCTCCGCCGCGTTAGTGGACAACAGAAAAGCTATCACCTTGCGAATATTATCCCGCAGTACCCGCCCCTCTCTTACCGCCGCCACAATGGTATAAAAAGAATCATCCAACAGCACTAAATCTGCCGCCTCTTTAGCCACGTCTTTTCCTGATCCCATAGCCACTCCAATATCGGCCGATTTCAAAGCCACCGCGTCATTCACACCATCTCCCGTCATAGCCACCACCTCTCCTCGGGCCTGTAATGCCTTCACGATTCTTTGTTTATCCAATGGTGTTACTCGAGCAAACACCACCGTTTCGTGAACCATTTCCTGAAGCTCCACATCTGACCAATGCTCCATTATACTGCTGGTCACCACCGTATCATCCGGCACCGTTAATCCCACCGCCCGGGCCACCGCTTTAGCCGTCCCCGGATGATCTCCGGTCACAATCTTAATCTCAATCCCGGCTTGTCTGGTTTCTTTGATCACCTCCCGTACGTCGAGTCTCACCGGATCATCTATCAACAACACTCCTAAAAAGATTAAATCATGAATATCATCATGTGTTATTTCATTATTCTTAATATTTCTTTTCACTGCCACCGCCAGTAATCTCTTTCCCTGGCCGGCCAGCACATCCAGGTGTTTCGTCATTTCATACCGCCTCTCCGAAGCTATCCCCACCGCCTCATTCGCCTCACTTAATGTTTCAGAACTTTTATCCAATAGCACATCCGGCGCCCCCATCACAAACATATAATTTATTGATTGCGATGGATGTTGGCGTAAGCAAGCCTCATATTTCCACTTGCCATTAAAGCTAATGCTATCAAGTAATCGCCACTGCTCTTTCGTTTTCTTCGCCTTCCATCCCATTTGCCCGGCAAACAACACCGCCGCCTGATTTGTGGTCGACCCCGCGTACGAAATAGAACCATCTCGGTTAGTTGATACCACCACGTTTGACCCCAATAACAAGCCTTGAACACCTAGTCGGGGCCACATATCTTTAAGTCCGGAATTTATGTTGATCACTGTCCCCTGCATTAAATCAAATCCCTCCGGCAGCATTTCTCCTTTGGTAAGTGTACCCGTTTTATCCGTGCAAATTACCGTCGCCGCTCCTAACGTTTCCCCTGAAGACAAATCTTTAACCACCCCCTTATATTTCAATATCCTCGCCACCCCCACTGCCAGTACAATCGTCAAAATCATCGTCAGGTCTGCGGGAATAGCGCTTACAATTAGCGTTGATGCCGTCAGTAAAGTAGTGGTCAAATCATCTCCCAGATATAATCCCATTATCACCAGCGCCGCCACCGCTCCAATAATTACCAGTCCAATCTTTAATCCCGCCTCTTGCAGTTTCTTCCGTAAAGGAGACGCCGGAGATTTCTCCGTCTTCAATATTTGGGCGATCTTGCCCAGTTCCGTTTGTGTTCCCACGGCTGTCACTACGCCCAGTCCCGATCCGCTCATCACTGACGAACCCATGAACAACATATTGCGCCGGTTGCTCATCGGTGTCCGGCTGTGCATCTCGCTGGCGTCCTTTTCAATTGCCGCCGCTTCGCCCGTCAAGGCCGCCTCCTTCACCGCCAATCCCATAGATCTGACAACTCGAGCATCGGCTGGAATCTTCTCTCCCACTCTCACTTCAATAATATCACCCACCACCAATTCATGAGCATGAATAGTTTGCAGTGTTTCAAGTCGCTTCACATGCACAATCGGTTGGACATACTCCTTGACTTTTTCCAAAATCCGTTCCGTGCGCCACTGCTGAGCAAAACTAAGAATCATATCAATCGCCAATGCCAGGCCGATGATCACCGCGTCGCTCCATCTGCCCATTACAATCGACACCCCCGCCGCCGCCAGCAGCATTAATACCAGCACATCTTTTAATCTTTCGAAA
>QIFI01000028.1 GCA_003229735.1 Candidatus Anderseniibacteriota bacterium
CCACGTAACTTTCAAACAAATCTGCCCCCATACCGGCCACATCCCCCACGTTATCCCCCACATTATCCGCGATTACCGCCGGGTTCCTGGGATCATCTTCCGGAATGCCCTGTTCCACTTTTCCCACCAGGTCTGCCCCCACATCCGCCGCCTTGGTATAAATTCCGCCGCCCACTCGGGCGAATAAAGCCACCGTCGAAGCTCCAAAGCCAAAACCATAAATCAGATTAGGGTCTTTAAATACCACCCATAAAGCCGTTACTCCGAGTAGACCCAAACCAACTACCGATAACCCCATCACCGAGCCCGATGAAAAAGCCACGGCCAACCCCTGGGCCACCCCCAGCTTAGACGCCTCGGCTGTGCGCACATTAGCCAGCGTAGCTATCCGCATCCCGATATTACCGGCCATGACCGACAGCGCCGCCCCGATCAAAAACGATATAATCGTCTGTGAAGCTATCGCCGCCTCTCCCAACCCAAATAATCGGGTTGCCCACATTAAACCGGCTACCGCGGCTACTACTATAGCCAGCACCCGATATTCACGAGTTAAAAAAGCCATCGCCCCATCTCGAATAGCCTGGGCAATAGCTTCCGCCTTGCTGTCCTCCACGGCCATCCCCGCTATTTTACTGGCTCTCCATCCGGCATACGCCAAAGCCAGAATCGCTACCCCCCCAATTATATACTCATTCTGCATAGTTGATATATTATTAAAACCTGATTAATTAACTCATCTATATAGTATATTATTTCCCTCAAGTCCAGAACCCTTTTACCAGTTACCAGTTACCAGTTACCAGTTACTAATTACTATCCATTGACAAGCGGTCCCAGCCATGTAAAATAATCCGACCAACCACGGATAGTACCCTTCACACCCAAAGGAGCCATTCAATGGTAAATCCATTTAACCTCGTCTTCATCCGCAATCGTAGTCTATACGCAGACATCAAAGCCCATCTCCAAAAACTCACTCCTCATTGCTTCAATTGCCAATTCTTCCCCGCCATCTCTGCCGTTTCTTCCCGAATAGGCAATACCCCCCGGCCCGACGGCATTATCATTCCTTTAGGTAATTTGAATCCGCATGGACGGCGTCGCCAACAGGATCCATTATCAAACGTCGACTTTGGCGCCATCGAAACTTCAATTATCGATTTAATGCAAATAGCCAATCCGCGCGGTCTCATAGCTTACGTCATCCATCAGCTGTCTCCAGTGCCCCGGTCTTTTCTAAAACATCTGGATGCCAATCACCCCGCTCTGAAGCGTCCTCGATTAAGTCATCGGACCATCGCCGCCAACCAACCCAACTGGACCCAGGATGGTGCTAAAACTATTATCCAGCACCTATGCGGTGCCACCATTAAAGAGGGGATTGAATTTCTCATTGAAGGCCACGGCAGTTACTTATGTCATCTCGGCAATTCTCCCGATTGCTGTCTAACCGGATGCATCGCCGCCTGCGAACGCCTGCAGGCCCTGCAAAATCTGATCGCTGTTTCCTGGCCCTGCTTGGATCCGGTCACTCAAAACGCCATCGCCAAACACTACCGCGTAAACCAGTCCGGAAAAAAATATAAGGTAACCCGCCTCCCAGAGTAGCTCCGCTGCTCTTTTTTATTTTCTCCAACTTTTAGAGCTCGTTAAATAACCCGTGAATTAAAACATTTAGTCATTTGGATTTGATTTGGATTTTGGATTTTGAAATTTGAATTTAGTCCTAATTCTCTTTATTAGCCTCTTTCAAAGCCGGATCCTGCGCCGCTTCTTCCGTGCCTTCGCTCACCGCCGGCTCCTCATCAGTTTCGACCGTATCATCGGCAATTTCACCCGCCGCTTCCTCATCTATTACATCCGGCTTATTATCACCCTTTGATTTAACCTCGTCATCATTCGCCTGCGATTCACTGCTTGGCATCGCCTCATCAGCCTTTGCGCCATTCGCGTCAGATTCGGATATTGGGACCGCCTCGTTAGAGGAAGCCTCTACAGCTTCCTCATCGCCCGCCTTCACAATATCAATCCTCCAGCCCGTTAATTTAGCCGCCAGCCTCACATTTTGCCCCCGCTTACCAATTGCCAATGACAATTGATGTTCCTCCACGTGAGCCACCGCCCGCTTTTCTTTCTCAAAAATATCTACCGCCACCACCCTGGCCGGTGACAATGAATTAGCGATATATCTAGCCGGATCTTCATCCCACTGAATAATATCAATTTTTTCTCCCGAAAGTTCCGCGATAATTGTCTGAATCCTGGTCCCGCGTTGTCCAATACAAGCCCCAACCGGATCAATGCCATCCTCCTTGGCCCACACTGACACCTTGGATCGCTCGGCCGCTTCTCTGGCAATCGCCTTTAACTCCACGCTCCCCGCGAATATCTCCGGCACTTCCAATTCAAACATCCGCCTCAACATTCCCGGATGGCTTCTGGATAATACAATCTCCGGTTCCCGGCTGGCGCTGTCCACCCGCACCACAAACACCCGAATTCTCTGATTAGCTCGATATCTCTCTCCTCTCACTTGCTCGCTGGGCGGCAAAATTCCGGTCGTTCGACCCACGTCCACAAACACCATGTCATTTTCCACTCTCTGCACAATTCCGGAAATAATCTCTCCTTCTTTATCCTTGAACTCATCAAAAGTAGCCTCTCTCTCGGCTTCCCGAATCCGCTGAATAATCACCTGCTTGGCTGTCTGCGCCGCCACTCGTCCGTAATGCGGATCATCGGGCGTCACGTCCTCCACATATTCCTTGCCTGCTTTCGCCTCCGGATCCTGCTTCTTCGCGTCCTTAAGCAGAACCTGCGCCTCCGGATTATCAATTTCTTTCTGGTCTTCTTCCAGCTCTACCACTGTCATCACCCGATACACTCGAGCCTCCCCGGATACTTCATCAAATTCCGCCCTGATATCCTGGCCTCTCTCTCCATAATCTTTCCGATACGCCGCCCCCAATGCCGCTTCGATAGTATCCAGCACCTTTTCCCGGCTGATGCCTTTCTCGGCTACTAATTGGTCGATTGCTGACCCAAAACCTGATTCCTGTTCATCGCTCATATGTAATTGTTATTTAATTGGTTATTTAATTATCCTAATTTGCGTTAAAAAATGCCGCGGACTCACCGCGACATCTGTTACTCCAACCCTACTCCAAAGCTCTATCCCTGTCAACCAAAAAACTAAACTAACTCAGCCCAACCCGCTGTTGCAGTTCATTAAT
>QIFI01000092.1 GCA_003229735.1 Candidatus Anderseniibacteriota bacterium
TGAGGCCTTTAAATATTGCTTATCGGACCAAGATTAAAAGACGGATCGTAACGGGTACGGGGCTGGTTGATTTGATGCTGCCGATAGGATCGGGGCAAAGAGAGGCTATTTTAGGTGATCAAAAGACCGGCAAGACATTGTTTTTACTGTCGGCCATGAAAACATATGCCATGGATCATATAGTGATTTACGCGGCTATCGGGAAGCCGTGGAAATCGGTATTAGACGCGTATAATTTCACCAAACAACAGGGTATGGACACGAATGTGGTGATGGTGGCCAGTAAAGCGGATGATACGGCCAGCCTGATCGTGTTGACACCGATGACGGCGATGACTATTGCCGAATATTTCAGAGATCAAGGCCATGACGTGCTGGTAGTGCTTGATGATTTGACTAATCACGCTAAGTTTTATCGGGAAATTTCCCTGCTGGCCAGACGTTTTCCGGGCCGAGAATCATATCCGGGTGATATTTTTTATCTGCACGCCAGGTTATTGGAGCGAGCGGGTAATTATAAGAAGCCAGAGGGCGGGGAAGCATCTATCACCTGTCTGCCGGTAGCCGAGACGGTTAATAATGATTTAACCAGCTATATTGTGTCTAATCTGATTAGCATCACTGATGGCCATTTGTTATTTGACGCGGCGATGTTTAATAAAGGGCAAAGGCCGGCTATTGACCATACCCTATCAGTGACTCGAGTAGGCCGGCAGACGCAGTCGAGGCTGGCCAAAAAAATTCATCAGGAACTGTCTGATTTGCTGGTAAAGCATAAAAGAGCCTTGCGATACACCCAATTTGGAGCGGAGTTGTCGAAAAACCTGAAGGATATTCTGGATAAAGGAAACAGGTTAAAAAAATTCTTTTCCCAGCCGCCATATTTAACAGTGTCGCTGAACGCGCAGATGGTGCTGGCAGGTATGCTGTTATTGGGATGGCTGCAGGATAAGCCAGAAGACACTATGGGGCAATGGCGGGATAGAATGGTGGCTCATATGAGCGGGGATAAGGATCTGGAAAAAGTATTGGCGCAATTAGTTAATACAGAAGACCGGGATGAATTCAACGAACGGCTTAATCAGCATAAGGATTTGTTAATCGCGATATGTCAGACCGAGACCGTCTCCAAAAAGACATAGATGTTACAACCAGCTTAAGCCAGCTGGTAACAACATATGAGGAGATCGCGGTAATGCGGATTCAGAAGATCAGGAAATCGGTGGTGGCCACGCGAATTTTTAGAGAGGGTTTAGTGAAGGTGTTTGCTGACGTAAGAGAATCACGCCATCGGGAAGTGATGGAGATGCTGGAGCATGAAAGGAAGCGGCGGAGAAAGGATAAATTATTAACCAAGAGAAAAAAAGAAGTGGCGATGCTGTTGTCGCCGCAAGAGAGGCTGTCGGGAAGTTTGACTAGTGAAATTGTGGAGCAATTTTTAAAAGCGCTGGACCGGGAACCGGTGGACGTGATGATTGTGGGCGAGATGGGCAAGTCGATTATGGAAAAAAACAGACCTGATGTTAAATTTGAATATTTTGACATGCCAAATCCGAAAGAGCCTATATCCAAACTGAAAACGATAGTTAAGGCATTATTGATGTATGAGGGCGTAACTATATATTACGGCAGATTTGTTAATCTGGTGGACCAAATTCCGGCTATGACCCAGCTATATGATGATTCGGCCATTACAGAAAAACCGGGGCAAATTATGGAGAAAAAGCAGGAGCAGTTCTTTCTGTTTGAGCCTTCGCTTGATGAAGTGGTCAACTTTTTTGATGAGCAGATTCTGGCTATTCTGTTTAAGCAGACGGTGGATGAGTCCCGGCTGGCGCAACTGGGATCGAGAATTCAAGCCATGGAGGAGGCCTCGCAAAATATTGAAAAAGAGCTGGGCAAGCTGATAAATGCTCATCGACGGGCGGTAAAGGAGGCCAAGAACCGAAAACAGAGGCAGATGCTGGCCGGGATGAGTTTGTGGACGTAGGGAACGGTAATGACCAATGACCAATTCCCAATGACCACTGGCGCGGCGATGCGCCCCTCATCCTGGCCTTCTCCCCAGGGGGGAGAAGGGAACGCGGTTGTGAGAATGACCAATGACCAATTCCCAATGACCACTCAAATCCCAAACCCCAATGACGCGACGGCCGCCCCGGGGGTGTGTTTGATGGCGGGATTTCCAGCCGGTCCTTGACTTTCGATGTTTATCGAAATACAATGTAGATTGCATGAAGAAAATCGAAACAATCTGGCATCATGTATTGTATGAAGCGTTGTCTAAGGGAAATTGGCGTTTTACCCAGCAGGAGATAGCCAGGTCTTTTGGTTATTCATTAAGTACGGTGCATCACGCGCTGACTGTCCCCGACCAGATGGGGGCCATACGAAAGGAAAGTAAGTTTTTTGTGCTGGCTGATTTTGAGAAGATGCTTTATTACTGGGCAAGTGTTCGAGAATTAAGGCGGGATGTGCTGTATCAGACGCGGATTGATTTACCAGTCAGAGAGCTGGAGGGGCAGGCATTGCCGGAGAGCATAATGGCCGGATATATGGCGGCTATGCAGGTGCTGAAGGAGGCGCCGGCCGATTATGATAAATTTTATTTTTATGTGTCGGCAGATCAGCTGGATAAGGTTAAGGAGCGTTATCCGGCCGGAGAGGATTTAGGAAAAGGCGAAGCTAATGTGATAGCCCTGAAGATGCCGGAGGTGATGCCGCGATATGGATTATATACAACACCGGTGCAGACTTTTGTGGATCTTTGGAATATATCCGACTGGTATGCGCGGGAGTTCACTTTATCTCTAAAGAGTTACCTGGATGGCCTATTATCATGACATAATCACCGAGCAGAGCTGGCGGGAGCTGAAGATATTAAGGCAAAGAGTGGATATGGTGCTGATTGGAGGGTGGGCGGTATATTTATATACCAGAGCAATGAAATCGAAAGATATTGATATTATTATTGATTTTGATCAATTGCCGGTATTGGAGAAGTATTACGAAATGAACAAGAATAATCGGTTAAAAAAGTATGAGGCGGTTAAAGGGCCGGTACAAATTGATATTTATCTGCCTCATTATTCGAAGCTGGGTATACCGGTGGAGGAACTGGATGAACATGTTCAGGAAGTGGACGGATTTAAGGTGCTTGATGTTGATTATCTGCTGGTT
>QIFI01000088.1 GCA_003229735.1 Candidatus Anderseniibacteriota bacterium
AGCCTATCCCTTTAAAGGGCCGGACATAATGGAACGCACCCCCGAAAATATTACGGACGAGGATCAGGTGGGCGCCGGACATGAGTGGTTGACACTTCAGGACACCGAACGTTGGGACCTGAAGCTGAAACGCTCATTCGACCTGACCAGTTTCATGGCGGCGTGGGCGGCGGTGTTCGGTCTGGGCTCGGTCGCGTCGGCCCAGCAGGCCGCAACGGCAGCCTATAAACATACCTGTAAATTTTCAGTCCCGGCTACCGTCGGCAACCAGAATCCGGTTACTACTATTGTGGAGGCATTACATGCCGGGATTAAACGGAAGATTCGGGACCTGGCTATTGCCGATTTTACAATCTCAGGCGAGGGCAAGAACCGGCTGGCGTTGGAGATGAACCTGGTCGGCTCCGGCTACAAAGCAGACTCCTCATTATCTATGCCCAGCCTGACAGCGGGTAAATTCCTCCGGATGTCCGGGGGTGGAGTTTATGACCCTATCGGGAGTAAATTTGAGATCGGTGTTGCCGCATCGGAGGTGGATGTCTCCTCCAGGCTCAGGAAATTCAGTTTGAAGGTCGATAATGACCTACAGCTTGAGGACGGCTATTATCCCGGCACAAGTTTGTATCGGGGCCGCTGTCAGTAGGAGAGGATGTCGAGCACGATCACCTGGAGGCTGGCCAGGAGTTAAAAGCCATCCTGACCGTAGTGGGCGATCTGATAGAGGATACTTATTATCACCAACTGCTAATTACCATCCCGAAGCTGAAATATTCCGATATAACAATCGGGATAGAGGACGGTCGGCAGGTTTATAACGTCTCCTGTAATTGTTTTTATGACAGCGGCTCCAGCGGCCCGCTGTCGATAGAGGTAATCAACACCCAGACCAGCTACTTGGCATAGGCATTTCCCCCTTTAACAAAGGGGGATTAAGGGGGATTTTCCCATCGCCGCAAAAAGGAAAGGAACAACATGTTTGAGGTGGAAGCGGAGCAAATAAAGATAGAATTGGCAGTCAAACAAGGCGGAGAAACCCACAGGCTAACCCATAACCTGCGCCAGCCGACGACCTCCGAATGGAAAGAATATGACCGGCGGCAAGCCACTACCGGCAGACACATGAAAATTACGGCGCATATCATTGATTCCAGGGAATGGCTGTATAACAAGCTGGTGAAATCCGTGGAGGGCTATACCTGCAAAGGTCAAGACATAATGGATGTGACGGATTGGCAAGCCAAGGTTCCCGTTCTCCATAAGAGCGAAGTCATCTCACGCTTAGGCGAAATAGAGGATATTGAGCCGGGAGAAGAGCTAAAAAACGGATAAGAGCAGCTTTGCGGCTGCTCATTCAGAACCAAAGGATAGGATGTCCGGAGAATTGTGTTTATAAGGCGGTGGACCCCGAGGAATGCAAACGCTGCCGGCCCGCAAAGGAAGCCCAGGAGGAGCAATTGCCCTGGGCAATACATATCATAAAGATATGGGAATATAAGCAAGCGGGCGCCATGTTCCTTCTGGATGACCTGACGCTCGCCGAATGGCAGGGGTTGTTGCTCTTTGAGCAGGAGTTCCAGAAAAATAAACAAAAGAACCAGTGAAGATAAACCGATGGCATACGATGTAGCTATTACTGTGACCGGCAAGGACAAGGCTTCCAAGCCGATAGGTAAGGTCAGGAACGTCCTGACTGACTTGGAAGAATCGGCGCAGCGCGTGAGAAAAACCTTGTCGATGATGGTAACGGCCCCGATTGTCTTGATGGCTGGCCTCATAACCAAAAAGGCTATTGATTTTGAAAGCGCTTTTACCGGGGTTCGGAAGACAGTTGAGGCAACCGAAGAACAGTTTGCCGTTTTGGAAAAAGGGTTTATGGCTCTGGCCCTTCAAATCCCTATTTCTACGGAAGAAATTTTTAAAATTGGAGAGGTTGCCGGCCAACTAGGAATCAAGCAAAAAGATATTCTTGCATTTACCAAAGTAATGGCTGATTTGGGAGAGACCACCAACCTCTCAGCAAACGAAGCCGCAACAAGTCTCGCCCGTTTTGCTAATATTACAAATTTGCCAGCCGATGGGTATGAAAGGCTTGGTTCTACAGTTGTTGATCTTGGGAATAAATTAGCGACCTCCGAAAAAGAGATTGTTGATATGGGAATGCGTCTGGCTGGCGCCGGCACAACAGTAGGAATGACGCAAGAACAAATCATGTCTTTAGCGGGGGCTTTAAGTTCTGTTGGTCTTCAATCCGAGGCGGGAGGGACAGCTTTTTCCCGGGTTATGAAGGAGATAGATAAAGAGGTTGGCACAGGCAGCCAAGCAATGGAAAAATTTGCTGAGATTTCAGGAATGTCCGTAGCTAAATTTGAGAAGCTATGGAAGGAGAATGCAGCGGGAGCATTAATTAGTTTTACTGAAGGACTGGAAAAAATAAAAGAATCGGGTGGAAATGTCAATACAGTTTTAGATGATTTGGGGCTTGATGGTATAAGGGTTTCGGATGCTTTATTGAGGGCTGCCGGCTCAGGGGATTTATTCCGTGAAGCTCTGGTCATAGGGTCAAAAGCCTGGGAGGAAAATACGGCGCTGACAGAAGAAGCGGCGAAAAGATATAAGACAACCGCATCTCAATTGACGATAACTAAAAATGAAACAGAGCAATTGGCCGAATCTTATGGGGAGATATTGAAACCTGCTCTGCTTGAAGTCCTTAAAACCTTAAAGCCAATTTTTAAATGGTTTAAAGATTTGAGTCCCACCACCAAGACTGTAATTCTTGGGATCGCCGGTTTGGCAGCTACTATTGGCCCGCTATTAATTGCCTTGGGGTTTTTGGCGTCTGCTATTGGGGCAATTACTGCCGTGAGCGGCCCCTGGTTATTAATCATAGGGGGGATAATCCTTGCAATAATTGCCCTGGGGGTGGCCGCTCACGAATTGACAAAACCTTGGGAAGCGGTAAAAAATGTTTTTAAAACCGTCATGTCGGCGATTTTAGACAATCTGAGTGGCTCATGGGAACAAATATCATTGTTTTGGTCTGAACACGGCGAAAGCGCCCTAGAAGGGATCTCAGCCATCATGTTGTTGTTAGCTGGAGTTGTCGGAGGAGCTTTTGCTGCCATATCGGCTGCTATTGAAGTAACGCTCACTATTATACGTGGCGTAATCAACACGGCGTTGGCTTTAATAAACTTAGATTGGGCTGGAGCTTGGAATAGCTACTCACAAACAGTATATAGCGTTGGGGCCGTAATAATTGAGACTGTAAAAAACATTATTGATTCAATCCTGACGGCTTTCGGAACCACATGGGAGAATTTTGTAGATGCCGGCAAACAGATGATTATGGGCATAGTAGATGGCGTCAAGAATACTGCCTGGTATCTTATAGATGCGATAGTCGATGTTGTCAGATCTGCTATAAACTCCGCTAAATCCTTCCTGGGCATATCCTCACCCTCCCGGGTATTTATGGAGATGGGCGAGCAGATGATGGCGGGCATGGCGGTCGGCATAAAAAGAGCGTCACAGATGCCCGCATTAGCCTTCAGCAATGCCATGACCGGTACATCTTACGCCCCGCAAACGCCGTCATATTTCCTTCAGCAAACCGGGGGAGGTATGTCAACCAGTCAGAACCGCTATGACCAGCGAACTTCCAATCAGGATAATCGGCGGCAGGAATTCAACTTCAATTATCGCGGCGACCGCTCCAGCGGGTCATCTAGCGTGGTCGAGGAATACCGGAACCGGCGGGCGAGACATGGCAGATTTTTCACCGTCCAATCAGCTCCTGAATTCAGGCTTTGAGGCGGCGTTTGCCTTCTGGATGCAAAACAACGCCGTCCTTGATGGTTCCACGGTGAAGGACGGAAACTACAGCCATAAGCTGGCGGCCTCAGGCAGCGCCGTAATCGGAGGGTCTAGCGCTCCGATCATCATCGATCAGGATGTTTCAATGCAAATCTCCTGCTGGCTCAATGTTACAGCCTTCACTGCGGGAACATTGAGGGTGAAGGTGATGTATTGGCAGGATCGAAATGCGGCAACTCTCAGTGTGCCGGCTGCTGAATTCATCGTCCAGAAAGCTGCGGTGACCAGTGGATGGGAGCAATACACGAAAACTATAGGGAAGTCCGGGTCAGGAAAAGACCTGACGTTCCCGGCGACTTGCATAGCCATAACAATAGAAATGGATTGGGTCTCCACTCCGACCGGCACCGCATATGTCGATACCTTCGAAGTGAAAATAATTGACAACGATCTAAGCATTTCCGGTCTGGAGTCCTGGTCGGTGAGCCGCCCCAAGGAGCTGGCCATGCCGTACGTGACCCTGGGCGGCGGGTTCGTGAAAGCGTCCAACGTCGGCCCGCAGCTCCAGTATGTGGAGCTGAAAATCAATCATCTGACTGATGCTCAGCGAGCCAGCCTGATCTATTTCATCGACACCGTTTGCGGCGGGATGGCGCGGCCATTTCAATATACCGATGACCGGGGAATAGTTTTCTCGAACTGTTTGTGGGCGATGCCCAGCTACGATTTCCAGGCGACGCATCCGAATG
>QIFI01000015.1 GCA_003229735.1 Candidatus Anderseniibacteriota bacterium
GCAGTAAGCGTAAATTGAAATTAGCAATTATAGACGCGCATGCTTTGATTCATCGGGCGTATCATGCTCTGCCGCCGATGACTAATAAGCAGGGACAGCCGACGGGGGCGGTGTATGGATTTACGACCATGTTATTGAAGATGCTGACGACTATAAAACCGACTCATGTGGTAGCGGCTTTTGATGTAAAGGGGCCGACATTTCGGCACCAGGAGTTCAAAGAGTATAAGGCTCATCGTAAAAAGCCGGATGATGATCTGGTGGCGCAGTTTGATACGGTGCGGGAGGTGCTCAAGGCATTTAATATTCCAATAGTGCAAAAGCCGGGATTTGAGGCCGATGATGTGATCGGCACATTGACAGCCAGGCTGGATGGGGGGCTGAAGAAAGTAGTGGTGACGGGAGATAAGGATATCTGGCAGTTGATTGACGATGACACGACTATATTTACTTTGAGACGGGGGATAACTGATACAGTGTTGGTTAATGAAGTGTTAATGAGGGAGCAGTATGGCTTTGGGCCGGAATTTATTCCGGATTATAAGGGATTGGCGGGAGACGCGTCGGACAATATTCCGGGAGTTGAGGGGATTGGCGACAAGACGGCCCGGGAGCTGGTGAGTAAATACGGATCGATTGAAAAGATCTATGAGCATTTGGCGGAGCTGCCGACGCGGGCCAAGACCAGATTGACGGATCACAAGAAAGGCGCCTTGTTCAGCCGGAAGCTGGCGACGATTAGGCGGGATATAAAAATTGATTTTGACTTAGAGGACGCGGTGATTAGTGATTATGACGAGCAGGCAGTTTATGATTTGTTTGAAGAATTGCAGTTCAGGAGCTTGTTATCCAGATTGCCGAAGAGTGATGGGGGGCAGAGAGTGGGGCAGGGGTCGCTATTCGGCAGTCGGGCCAGTGGCAAGGAATTAAAGCTGGACAGGCCGGATAATTATCATTTGGTGGAGAGCAAGAAAGAACAGATGGAATTGAGAAAATTATTAGAGAAGCAAAAAGTGATAGCTTTTGATACAGAGAATGATCGATTGGGAGCCAGGCAGTATCCGATTATCGGGATGAGCTGGGCGGCTAAGATTGATGGGAAAATTAAGGCCTGGTATGTACCGGTGACATCCAGGACAGTTAAGGATTGGCAGGGACTGCTGGAAAACCCAAAAGTGGGCAAGGTGGGGCACAACTTAAAATATGATTATCAGGTGCTGAAGCAATCGGGGATTACTTTGGGGCCAATAGTGTTTGATACTATGCTGGCCAGTTATTTATTAAGGTCGGGGACCCGGCGGCACAGTTTGGATATACTGGCGATGGAAGAGTTGGGGCATAAAGCTATTCCGATAACGGATTTAATCGGTTCGGGCCGGGATCAGAAGGCGATGTCGGACGTACCGCTAAATAATCTGGCGGTATACGCGGCGGAGGACGCGGAGGTGTCGTGGAAATTGTATGAAATATTTGCCCGGAAAATTAAGGATGATGGTTTAACCAGGGTGATGAGGGAATTGGAAGTGCCTTTGATTACGGTGCTGGCAGAGATGGAATGGGCGGGGGTGAAGCTGGATGAGAAAGTGTTGAAGGATTTGCAGAAGCGGATAGCCGGGCGGATCGGGAAGTTAAAGAAAAATATATGGGCGGCGGCGGGCCGGGAGTTTAACGTGAATTCCACCCAGCAATTGCGGGTGGTATTGTTTGATGACTTGAAATTGTCGACAGAGGGAATTAAGAGAACGCAAACCGGCTGGTCAACGGCGGCCCGGAGCTTGAATAAGCTAAGGGGGGCGCACCCGATTATTAATATGCTGGAGGAGTACCGGGAACTGGCTAAACTGCTGTCGACATATGTGGAGCCCTTGCCGGTATTGGTGGACGAAAAAACCGGCCGGATTCATGGGTCATTTAATCAGATGGTGGCGGCGACGGGAAGGCTGTCCAGTGCTGATCCAAACCTACAGAACATTCCGGCGCGGACGGAATTAGGGCGATCGATACGAGCGGCGTTCACGGCGGAGAGAGGTAATCGATTAGTTAAGGCGGATTATTCACAGTTGGAATTGCGGATAGTGGCCCACATGGCGAAGGATGATAAGATGATGGAAACTTTTCGGGCGGGGGAGGATATTCATCGAGCTACGGCGGCGTGGGTGAACGGAGTTGAGGTGGATGAAGTAACAGTCCAGCAGAGGCAGGCGGCCAAGGCGCTGAATTTTGGCGTATTGTATGGGATGGGGCCGAATAATTTTGCCCGGGCGGCGGATATTTCGGTGGAAGAGGCAAGGTTGTTTATTGAGCGGTATCGGGAGCAGTACGCGGGGGTGACGGAGATGATAGAGGAGACTATAGAGCAGGCGGAGGCATTGGGGTGGGTGGAGACGTTGCTGGGCCGGCGCCGCTATATTCCGGAAATTAATTCCCGGGCCCAGCCGGCGCGGGCGGCGGCGGAGCGGGCGGCTTTTAATTTTCCGATTCAGGGTACGGCGGCGGATATTTTGAAGATGGCGATGGTGGAATTGTATAAGAAATTAGGTGATCAGTATCCGGGGGCGAGGATGGTATTAACGGTGCACGATGAATTAGTGGTAGAGGCGAACAAGGATGAAGTGGAGGGGGCGGCCAGGTTAATGAAAGAGGTAATGGAGGGAGCGATGACATTGAAGGTGCCGTTAATCGTGGAGACGGCAGTGGGCAGTAATTGGCGGGATATGGAGGGATTAGTAATCAGTAATCAGTAATCAGTAACTAGTAATCAGTAATCAGTAACTGGTGATTAGTTTTTGAGTTGATCTATACATTTATTGTAGGCGCGGATTTGTTGATTAAGTTGGCTGGTCAGGTTGAGCATGGATTCGTTCAAGGAATTTAATTTATCGACTTGCTGGTTGTAGTTATCCTGGATAGATGACAGTTCAGTTTGAATTTGGGTAAGTTCCGGTTGTTTATTGTTGGCTTGATCGTGGGAGGCTTGTCCGGAATCCTGAAGAGCGTTTCCTTCGTCCCACAGCTTCTGGATGGCATCCGGGCCGCCATTATCCTGGGCCAGAGCGTTGCCTTGCTCAACTTTAGTGTTGCCGGATTTGATTTGCTGGTTGCCTTGATTGATGAGACTGGCGATGG
>QIFI01000105.1 GCA_003229735.1 Candidatus Anderseniibacteriota bacterium
TTATTTTTACCCTCTCCCTAACCCTCTCCCTATCATAAGCCCGCTAAAGCGGGCAGGGAGAGGGGATCCCCTCGACCTGTGAGCGATTACCGGATGGATGGTTGACGCGTTTTAAGAAGGCGGGTATGGTGGCTGAAGTGTTGTTCTTTGGTTGATCCAGCAACTTCTTTTTCAAGGAGGGTAAAATGGTGAAGAAATATTCAAATCGACGGGTTAAGGATCCTACACTGGAGCAGATTGAAGAGAGAGCGGCGGTGGTAAGGAGTACATGGGATAAAGAAAATAGCATGGGAATAGAATTAAGAAAGAGCAGAGGTGGTTCAGCAGTGCCGTGGTCGTTGCCGGTATATAGCAAGAAAGATCTTGAAGAATTAGGATTGTTTCGGCAGGAAAAGGATTGGGATATTATGGATTAATGGATAAATCAAGATAGGGCGCAAGGTGCGCCTATTTTTTAAGGCTGTGGATAAGTCGGATGGTTAACTATTGTAGTTGGAACGCCGGGGCGTTAGTTTTCAGATTACAAGTTGCTTAATCAATTTTTTAGGAAGACGAGTGAAGCTGGGTGTAATTCCCACACTGTGCCGCAACGGTTAAAGTCCGATCCTGGTCTTTTGTTTAATGGCTCCCGAGCAGGAGAAATACTATTTTGGAGGAATAGATGAACTTCTGTCAGGTGAGCAGAAGTTTTTATGATGAATCAGAATCAACGGGAGAAGTTGCCGGCGAGGCAGAGATGGCTGGGAGAGATATTAGCGTTAGCGATATTGGTGCCGCTGGTGATGGTAATGGGAGCCATATTATTTAAATGGCCAATATTGGCGGAGCGGGCGGGGGGAGTAAACGATTCGGCTAGAGAGGTGCCGCCAGTGGCGCTGGAAGACAATTTTTCTGGAGGCCAGGTTTCTGAAAGGGTGGAGGGTGATCGAGTTGAAGAAAAAGCAAGCGAACAGTGGACAGTAACGTTATTGATTACCGGGGCAAATGGGGATGGTCAGAGAGTGTCTAAAAATTCAGTTAATCCCCTCTCCCCTGGAGGGGAGAGGGGATTTTCAACTCTTTACGAGGTGCAAGTGTCTGAAAATGATACGGTGACGAAAGTTATGGAGCAGGCAAAAGAAGATGGAGTAATTAGTTATTCGGCGGTAGATTATGGCGGGTCTTTAGGTCTGTTTTTTGAGGAAATTAATGGTCTAAAGAATAATCAGGCGCCGAATTATTATTGGCAGTTGTATGTGAATGGAGAAAAATCTCGAGTTGGGGCTTCGGCGGCGCGGGTGACGGCGGGAGATAGAGTGGAGTGGAGATATGAAGAGATGGAAGAGCTGTGAGAAATAATTTTCAATTTCTAATTTCTAATTTCTATTCACTGTGCGCAGTACTAGCGCTGAGGCGCGTCGCAATTTTTATTGTTCTAATTTTTAAACGCGCGGGGTTGTTACTATTGCTGATAATTTTTTTCAGTATTGGGCTGGCTGGCTGGGCGGATGAAGTAGACGAGGTAGTTCGGGTGAGGATTGAGGGAGAGAGTGAGACATTGTTTGATGGAGAAGTAGTGATTGAAGGGTGTGAGATTTTTGATGAAGCGGGAGGGGAGCATGAATATGAAGCCGTGGCGGCCTGCGCGGTGGAAGAGGCGGCGCGGGCGGCCGGAATTGAGACGGGATGGCAGGATTTTGGATTTGGATTGTTATTGGCTCAAGTGGGTGAGATAAGAAACGCGGATGACTGGTCTAAGAGTTGGGGTTTTTGGGTGGATTATGATCCGGCCCAGGTGGGTTTGAGCGATTATGAGTTGACGGCCGGTGAAGAAATTCTAGTGGCATATACGGGATGGCCGGGGGCGCCGCTAAGAGTGACGGGACCTGACAGCGTGGAAATAGGGGATGAGGTGGAATTGGCAGTTGAGCAGAGAGGAGGAGAGTATGATGAATTGTTTAACTGGACGGGCAGATGGGAGAAGGCGGCAGGGTTGCTGATTAATGTAGATGGACAGGATTTTGTATCTGATGAAGAGGGAAAAGTGAGAGAGTTTAATCTGAAAGCTGGTGATTCAACAGTTAGGGCAGAGGGAGAGGGCAATATGATTCGGAGCCGGGAGTGGGTGCTGATGGTATGGCCCAAGTCTTTGGTTACGCCGAATCCAACTCCGGTGTTGACACCAAGTCCGGTGGTGACGTCTACGCCTACGGCGGCACCAGATCCGGCCTTGGACGTGACACCAACTCCGGCACCAGAGGTGTTGGGGGTGAGTAAGATTTCGGATGAGGAGACGCGAGGGGCGGCCGCGAGGGCTTTGTCGTATTTAAGGAGCAAACAAGATGACTTAGGTGGTATTGATGGGGCGATGGTGTCTGGTTGGGCGGCTATGGCGCTGGGGGCGGATGGAATCAGAGCCAGTGAAGTTAAAGCTGGCGGGAAATCACTGGCTGATTATTTGGCGGTAGTAGAGATGACAAGAATAACAGATAAAGAGCGGCAGATTATGGCGCTTCGAGCGGCGGGAATAAATCCGAGAGATTGGCGGGGGCGGGATTTGGCGGGGGAATTATTGAGTGACTTGGAGGGGAATATGGGAGTTGATGAATTTATAAATGACGAAGTGTTTGGCGGGCTGGCTTTGATGGCGGCGGAGACAGCAGTGGATGAAGTGGTGGTGAGGGAACTGGTTAGTTATGTGATTAGTGAACAGGAGGATGGGGGCGGTTGGGGGACAATTGACATGACAGCGGCGGCGATTCAGATGGTGCAGGCATATCGGGGGAGAGGAGGAAGCGTGGAGAGTGAGGTGTTGTATAAAGCCCGGGCATATTTGCGGGAGCAGCAAGAAAAAAGTGGCGGATGGGGCGGAAACTCGGCTACGACAGCTTGGGTGATGATGGCCATTAAGGCTATGGGAGAAAATCAAAATGATTGGGTGAGTAGTGGGGGGATGGTGCCGGGGAAAGCATTACTGACGTATCAGGCGAGCAGTGGGGGATTTGGCTGGCAGTCGAATAGCGGGGAGTCGGCTTTTATGACAGCTTACGCGGTGCCGGCGTTAGTGGGAAAGGGTTGGCCAATAACTTCTTTATCAGTTGAGACAGACGTAGTTGAGACAGACGAATTTTACGTGGAGGA
>QIFI01000053.1 GCA_003229735.1 Candidatus Anderseniibacteriota bacterium
ACTATCCGGAAAGCCAATGTGGCGGCCGGGGAAGCCGGGGGAATCACCCAGGCGATTAGCGGATATCAGGTGGAGTATAAGGATCGGCTGATAACGTTTATTGATACTCCGGGGCATGAGACATTTGAATTTATGAGGCAAAGAGGGGCGTCTTTAGCCGACATCGCGATATTGGTGGTGGCGGCTGATGATGGAGTTAAGCCGCAAACTAAAGAAGCGGTGAAGCATGCCAAGACTGCGGGGGTGCCGATAGTGGTGGCGATAAACAAGATGGATAAAGAGGCGGCTAATGTGGAAAAGGTTAAAGGGGAGCTGGCGGAGATGGAATTGACACCGGAAGATTGGGGAGGCAAGACAGTGACGGTGCCGGTATCGGCATTAAAAGGGGACGGGGTAGATGAACTGCTGGAGATGGTACTGCTGTTGGCTGATGTAGATCCACCTCAAGCGGTGGTGGACAGGCCGGCTTTAGCCAGCGTGGTGGAGAGTCATTTAGATAAGCATTTGGGGCCGCTGGCGACGGTGTTGATTCACGCCGGGACATTGAAGATGGGGGATGATGTGGTGATTGGCCGAGTTACCGGACGAGTGCGCCGACTGCTTGATTGGCGGAATAAAGAGACGCAGACGGCTCTTCCATCAATGCCGGTGACGATTGTGGGGTTAAACGAGGTGCCGAAAGCGGGAGATATTATGCAGGTGGTGGAAGCTACGGGGGAGGCCCGGGCCAAGGCGGCGAAGGGCCGGGCGCCGGTGAAGAAACTATCCAAGGTGGACGAGAATGATAAACGGCAAACATTGGCATTGGTGTTGATCGCGGACACTCAAGGATCGCTGGAGGCCTTACAGCAAACGATTGAGGCGATGGTGCCGAAAGAAGTGCGGCTGTCGATTATTCGGGCGGAAGTGGGCACGGTATCTGATTCAGATGTGCTGACGGCGGCGGCGGCCGGAGCAATTGTTTACGCTTTTAATACCAGCGTGGGGGGAATGGCCAAGAAGCTGGCGGATAAGGAGAAGGTGCCGGTGAAAATGTTTGATGTAATTTATCATTTATCGGAGGACGCGCGGCAGGAGATCGAGGAGCGATTACCGGTGGATATCGTGAGAACTGATTTAGGTAAATTAAAAGTACTAAAAGTTTTCTTCTCGACCCAGAAGAAAAAGATTGTGGGGGCGGAAGTGGCAGAAGGCAGAGTGGAAGTTGGCGGTAAGATAGTAATCAGCCGCAAAGAGGGTAAGGAAAGGGTGGAAATTGGACAGGGAGAGATTATGGAGATGCAGAGGGAAAAGGCACCAGTGCAAAAAGCGGAAAAGGGCGATCAGATTGGATTTACGATCGAAGGCAAGGGGAAAATTAAAGTCGGGGATGTGCTGGATGTGTATAAGGAAGAGAAGGTGCGGAAAGAGTTTAGTAATTAGCAATCAGTAACTGGCAACTAGTAATTTGTTATTTAGAAATTATGTCGCATCGAATGGCTAAGGTGAATAAGCATATCCAGAGAATATTTGGAGAGATATTGCAGAGAGAAGCGGCGGTGCCGAGAGATGTATTGGTAACAGTGTCACAAGTGGAAACTACTCATAATTTACGATCAGCCAAGGTGTGGCTATATATATCACCGGAGGGGCAGAGAGAAAAAGTGTTGAAACAATTGCAAAAACAGATGTATGATTTGCAGGGTTCGTTTAATCGAGCGGTTCACTTACATCCGATGCCACGTTTATCATTAATTATTGATCATGGAGCCGACTACGCGGAATCAATCGAACGCGCCATACGCGACCTGGAACAACCTGCCGATTAAGGAGCAGAGCATCCTGACTCCTTACCAGGAGACGGCAGTAGAAATTTACAACCGCTTAAGGAGCGCGGAGCGGATATTATTGGCGGCGCATGAACATCCGGATGGAGACGCAATTGGATCGTGCCTGGCTTTGCTTCACGCTTTATGTTTACAGGGAAAGCAGGTGGTGATATATATGCCTGATCCGGCCCCGGATGTTTTTTCTTTTGTGCCGGGGTTTGAAGAGCTGACTAACACTAAACCCAAAGTGGCGGAGTTTGATTTGGTGGTATTGCTGGATTCAACGTATGCCAGCCGGACACATTTGGCGGACGAAGTGAAGGATCATCCCAATACGATTTGTATAGATCATCATTATGACAATCAGGGAGAAGCCAGGATAAATTTGATTGTGGCGGAAGCGGCGGCCACCGCTCATATTTTGACGATATTTTTTGAGGAAACAGGGACACCGATCACTAAAGATATGGCAACTTGTTTGCTGACGGGAATATTTACCGATACCGGGTCTTTTATGCATGATTCGACGACGCCGGAGATTATGAAGCTGGCTTCTTCATTGATGAGCAAGGGGGCTAGACTGTCACACATTGCCCACGAAACATATCAAAAAAAAGATTTACCGGGGCTGCAGGTGTGGGGGCGGGCGCTGTCTCGAATAATGATTAATCAAAAGACAGGAGCGGCCGTATCAGTAATATCGGCCAAAGATCTGGAGGAATGCGGAGCGACGCTGGATGATTTATCGGGAGTGGTGAATATGTTAAACACTTTGCCGGAAGCTAAATTTGCTTTACTGCTATGCGAATATGAGCCGGGGAAGATTAAGGGGAGCTTGAGGTCAGAGCCGCATAAGGGAGTGGATGTAAGCAAGATTGCTAAACGGCTGGGCGGGGGCGGGCATAAACTGGCGGCCGGATTTGAAGTGGCGGGGCGGGTGGTTAATAGAGGAGGGGTGTGGCGGATAGAAGCTGTGGCTTCTTAAAATCTAAATGACAAAATCCAAATGACAAATAAAATCCAAATGACAAAATCCAAAACCGCTGGCGGGCTGCGGTTTTTAGTGTTTGGGGATGTGGTGGGGAGGCCGGGGAGACAAGCGGTGACTAGGGTACTGCCGTCCTGGCGAGCGGAATATGAGCCGGATAGCGTGATTGTGAACGTGGAGAATATAGCTCACGGTCGGGGAATCTCTCCAGCGGCTATGGAAGAAGCTTTATCGTGGCAAGCTGATGTCTATACGACCGGAGACCATGCCTGGGATAATGCCAAGGGAATATCTTTACTTGA
>QIFI01000128.1 GCA_003229735.1 Candidatus Anderseniibacteriota bacterium
GTAAGCCTAGCCAGGCGATATGTTGATGCAGTTCAGGAATCGGGTATTCCGGTGCAGAAGGCTTTAATGTTTGGTTCGTTTGCCAAGGAGGGGAATCATGAATGGAGCGATGTGGATGTGGCTATTGTATCAAAGGATTTTGGGCGGGATAGGTTTTTGGAGCGGGCGAGGCTGCGTAAATTGACAGTTGATATCTCGAGCGCGATAGAGCCTCACCCTTTTCATCCTGATGAATTATTGAATCGCTGGAGCACGCTGGCCCAGGAAATCAGAGAATATGGTATAGAAGTGAGTCTTTAAGATTAAGGCCCCCAGCCTGGCCGTTTTAGTGGACAGGTGATGGAGAGGAGCCCCTCACCCTACCCCTCTCCCCGGCGGTTATGCCACCTACTTTACACACCTGGTGTGTAAAGTAGGTTCGGGTTAGAGGTCGTATTTTTTGATCAATTGCCCGATGTCAAAAGCGATATCATCGAAGGCGGCGGATAAATCATCGGTGTTGCGGGCGCCGATCAGGCCGCCCACATAATCGATGTCGATGTCTCTCATGAGGGTCAGATTGTCACGAAGAGAGACGGTGACGCCAATGATTTTGAGATGAAGATTGGTGGCTTCGACGGGGATAGCAGTATCGCGGAGCCGGGATTCATTTTGTTCGAGGGTATCGATGAGCTGATCAAGCAAGGCGGGATCGCCGGTATCAAGCAGTTGGTTAAAGCCGTCTTCGATGGATTCAGAGGTGATGAGTTGAAGAGAGTTCTCACTACGACCGGAGATAAAATCCAAATAGGACGATATGGCCTGGGAGCCGCGGGCCTGGGAAACGTTCAGATTGTCGGGGGAGGCGGGTTCGTATAATGGGCCGCGGTTTTGCTCGATAAATTCATCCAGCTCCAGCTGGTCGGGGGCGGGAAAAGTAAGATCGTATTCTTTGAGGTAGCGGCCGGTGTAGGTGGCGGAAGAGCCGGCGGTGGCCAGGTAATTCGCGTTGTCGGCGGCTGAATCGACTGTAATATCCGCGGATGGGGCAGTGGATTTAAAGGGAATTACGCCGGTGAGGTATAGGCCGACGGCCAGGATGACAATGACCACACTCCCGATAATGAGAGAAGTGGTGGAGGCTTTGAGGGAAAACATAGGGGGTGCGTGTTTTATAAGATATGTTAAGTATAGTCTTTTTTGCTGATGCTTACAAAAATGATTTTTATCAAAAAAAAGGGGGCGTTCTCCCTTCTCCTTATTCATAGGGAGAAGGGCCGGGGATGAGGGTCGATAGATTAAATCCAAATGCCAAAATCCAAATGCTAAATCAAATCCAAAGTTCAAATGACTAAATGGCGATGACATCCCTCACCCAGCCCTCTCCCCCGCCAGTTCGGCGGGCAGGCCTCGAGGGGAGAGGGGTTTCTAAACACTTTCTTAGAGGCGGATCGTTTTAATAGCAAAGCCGGAAATATCTATGCTAAACTAAGTATAATTAGCATATAGAATATTTGAACCATGAGTCGACTTAAGCTAGACCCGCAGACAAAAGTTATTCTGGTCATTATTGCTATAGCAATCGGGTTGGGTTTGATAATCGGGTTAATCGGGATAAATAAGGCTCCCGGGGGAGGGCGAGTATTATCATCCGGACTGGTGCTGGACTATGTGAGAAGAGATAGAACCGGGTTTAGAACTTTTGAGTTCTTTTTTAGAAATACTGATAAAGAGCGACCGGGAGTAACCAGAGGGGGGAGCGGCAGTGTAGTGGGCGATGGAGTATTGCCGGGAGATTTATCACCAGGCTTGACCGGAGCGGAGATACTAAAGAATTTAAGTCCAGAAGAGTTAGAGAAGGAGCTGGATAAAGCTCGGGGCAAAGGGCCGTTTCCGGCTCGGAGGCCGACGGCGCTGGAGAAGGCGGCGCGGGGGGGCGGTAAGTATTCGTGTCAGGCATCGAGTATGGATGTGTCTACCAGTGTTACGGCCGAAGGCAATACAGCCGATTATGATCCAAGGGCGCACGCGGTGGAAGGGCCGTGCGCCGATCTAATTTCGGCGGGTCGGGAGCCGACGGATAAACAAAAAGCAATTTGCGTAGCGTACACGGACGCTCTGTCTAAATTTATGGCCAATCCATGCGGAGCGGCTTTAGATTCAGTGAATGAGACTCGGAAGCAAGCCCTTGATTCAGGGGAGAGAGACCCTTTACCTTGCGGTAATGGATGCGAAAGAGAGGGGGAGGTGGTATGCGCTTTAAGCAGTAGAAAGACAGCTGATGGCGGTGATGGGGCGCTGACCGCGAATGATTTATGGTGCTCGGCGCCTTTAAGATGGGGGCCGGATGTTTATGATGAATATGAGACACCTGACGGAGAAGTGGTAAGAGAAGAGAAGGAGAAACCATTTAATTGGGATCCTGAACGAAATGGTAAAACTATCAATGTTCTGTGCAGGAATTATAAAGATGGCACGAATAACGGGCGGGGAAGAAGCCCCCTAAACTGCTCCTGTGAACAGCAATGCCAGCCTATACAGCCGGAACAGCCGTTGATTGTGGATTTAGTGGGGATAAAGGCGGGCGGCACGTTTGAGCGCACAACATCAATGAATGTGGTCGAAGGAGATTCTATTGAAATATTTGCCAAGTTGCGTAATGGGCCGATAGATAAGAATGTGGAGATCTGGTACACGGTTACCGATGGTGATGCTTCGGGTATCAGTCCTGGTCGGAAAGAGCGTCTTGATGGTCAGCCGGTTGACTATAAATATCACGTTTATGAGAATGGGTTAGACTTGTTTGATAGGGCTGATGCGATTAAGGATAATAATCCCGATATAGACAACGAAGAGCTAGATATAATAGCGAAGAGCTTTCCCGGGCAGATCAAGGCGGGTTTAGACATGGAGCGGTTATGGCTTATAGAGGGGGCTGTTGATGATGATGAGGTAGAGGGTACAGAGAAATTTTTTGTGAGAATACTTGACGCATTTGTGATGAAGCAATATAAGGACGATGAAGGGGAGATCTTTTATAAAAAAGGGGAAGTTTATGATGAAGTGAACAGTGCCAAAAATATGACGGTGAATATCCTGGATAATGATAAACCGGAAGAGATATTACCGGATTATGGTGAACCGCTGGCGATATTGGAATGCGTGGATAGCGGTTGCAGATATCAGGAGGGGGACCCTAACCCGGATCGGGGAGTGCCGGTGGATAATGTGACGGCGGCCAGATTGAGGGTCAAATTAGTGTACGAGGATGAAAATGGGAACCTGCAGCCGTATCCAGCTAAAGAGGATACCCTGGTTAGAGTCAATACCAGACAATTACCGGCCGCTAATAGAGCTAGGCCGATAGAAGACTAT
>QIFI01000109.1 GCA_003229735.1 Candidatus Anderseniibacteriota bacterium
GCATTAACTTTGATGACCTGGACGGGGCGGGAGGGGCTGGAATACGCCCGGCGGGCGGCTTATTCCAATGGTCTGGAGTCTTTTGGCAACGCGATGGTCGGGTTTGTTTACCGGCTGGGAGAATCGGCGGCGCAGACGGCGCCGTTTATCGCGGTGATGGGCGGAGCTTCAGAGTTGGCCAAGGTGTCGGCGCTTCAAGCCAACTCGCTGGCTTTGGGCGCCAAGTCCGCCGCCGCGGCCAGGGCGTATGAAGCAGGAGCAGCTGTGATTACTGGCACGAATATGGGAGTGGCCGCTACTATCGGGGCCGGATTCGCCGGCACGACGGCGGAGCATCTGGAAGCCTGGTGGCAAAGCAACGCGGATCGGGATACGGCGGGGTCGGTGGAGGCGGCGTCGGACTTAATGATGGATATGATTTTCTGGGGGCATATGGGGTATGAGGGATATAAGGGAAGATCAGCGGTGAAATCGGCGGCTTATGACGCGGAGGTGGCGCGGTTAAGGCAAAAGATACCTCAATTAGTCACTAGAATTGAAGAGATTATACCCAAACATAGACAAGTAAGAATAAATGAAGTGGTAGATAATCTAAATCGCGGGCGAAAGCTTCTAAATGACATTGATGATTTCGGTGAGAGTGGTGTTGAATTCACGGATGCGGAAGGTAATCGTGCTATCGACGACATTGTATATATGCTGGATGAAGCAACGGAGGATATCAGCTTTAAGGGTGAGGGTTGGATTGATTTGGGCGAGACAGCAGAAATAGAAATTCCCAATCGCGGTACCACGCCATTCATAGATCGGTTGGGCCTAATTGCAGAGGATATTGCCGGCCGTGACAGCACTAGTTCCCAGAAGCAAGCAGTCGGGGAGAGCATTCTTGACGCATACAACATGATTCGAAGCATCAGAGAAGGAAATCAACCAACTGCCGCATTAGGTGAGGCTTTAACAAAAATTAATACCACTTTGTATGAACCATGGATTAAAGCTGATTTTGAAAGTTTAACCAGCTTGGAGCAGCTTCTAGTTATCAAAAAACTTTATGGTGATATTGACATCCCCTATAAGATGAAGAATGCCCTTTTCCAAAACCTCGAAACATCACTAGCTGAAACAATCAGAGTGGCCGGTGAGCCAAAAGGTAGCACTAGTAAAAACTCAATATTACGACAGGTAGAAAATGAAAATACGTTAAGGCAATTGTCCCAAACTTTTGCCGCTATTGCCTCTGGCCATGGTGATTTGGTTAAATCGAATCTCAAACTGAACTCTCAAGATGTAAGCTTAACCGGAAAATACGACTGGTGGAAACCGAGAACACCAGATTATTGTGGAGAATTGACTCCAGACAGTCTATTTCGTTCATTCTGTTTTAATAATCTGCCCAAGCCCAATGAGACCGCGTACGAACTTCGTCCATTCCGAGGCAGTCAGTCTGGATTAAAGGCTCAAATCGAGTCTTCTTACCAGCCATTTACCGAGGCTATAAATGCTTATTTAGCAGGTTTAACCGCGCAAGAAGTGGTTGCTGGCGGCAATAACACGTCAGGTGTATTCTTTGGACGCCAAATCCAAAACGGAACATATCAAGTCAAACCATATGATTGGATGACATTTGATTTATTGGCAGAGGCTGAGGGCGATTTTACTACCAAAATCGATATTAAACCCGGCTTTGTCGAGCCTGCCTTTGTGCCGGCTTCAATCGCCGGCTATAAAGGTATGATCGAACTTCCCAATGCTCGGCCCGGCGCCACTCCCTGGATATTTAGCGATAGGGCCCTGCAATACTTAAGCAACTATGTATCAAAAGTTAATGACACACAGCTCAAGTTAGATTTAACTGAAGTAGCTCTACGCGCAGTCATGGCCGAAGCACGCTCGCGGGGCGTAGACTGGAATCTGGCTGATGGATTAGATGTGCTGGCGGACTACTACCAAAAAACCGTTTTTAAGAACCAGCCTCAATATGATGGGCCTATATTGAGAATTAATCGAGCCGTCCAGGAAATTAAACGAGCAAACAATGAATTAAGTGAACTGGCTCAAGGAATGAATCAGCTAAGAGAAGCTATGCGTTCATCCGGGGAATTTGTCGGATATGAGAATACCCGATTTGAACAACCATTAGCAGACATCATAGCCAAGCCAGAAGCGCTTAGCTATCAACAATTTATTTTCTGGACCAAGAATTACAGTCCATATAATGCTAGCTCAAGTAATCCACTTGAAACATCCGGAATAGGACAGATAAGATATATTCAAAACCAGCATTTATTTCTTAAATTTATGTATGAACGTTTTAGAGTTCAACATAAGGAGGGCATTAGTAGAAGGGAAGTAATTTATGAGATGGAGGACTATTTTAATGACTTGTTTGACAAATGGACGTTAGCCTCAAAGAACGAGCGTTTACAGTTTCAGTTGGGTGATCGTTATACTGAATCCGAAATAATAGACATGGTGCGGGAAGTAGAACCAGCAGAAGTTGATATTTACGCTCCTGCTTTTAATAATATATTTACTAAGTTAAATAAATTACGATCTATTTTACCAGGGGAACCGGAAGTTAATAATATTATCCGATCTTTCAACGATGTCAGCACCTTAATACTTAGTAATGTGGGTCCCGATGACCGTCGGCTGGGGACTGATCGGGAAGATGAAATCCGGCTGGATGTTAATAAAGTAATTGAATTTCTGCAGGGTTATCAGGAGCTGATGAAGGAGGAAAATAAGCGGGGAGTAAGTCCTAAGGATCCCAGTGCCACGGATGTCCAGCAAATTATGGAGGGAGCGGCTACTCAAAAAGAAGGGATACAGCGCTTATTCGAACAATTTCCGATTTATCCGACCCTGGACGAGAAT
>QIFI01000032.1 GCA_003229735.1 Candidatus Anderseniibacteriota bacterium
CCTCCAGCCTCGCCATTAATTCCTGCGTTATTTCATTGGGGTTGGCCCCCGAAGCCGCCTTGGCCGTCACGCTTACTGTTCTCTCCCCATCCACCCGGCGCACCGCGTCAATCGATGAACCCAAAGTGACTTTAGCCACTTGCCCCACCTTTATTTCCTGCCCCGATGGAGTGAACAGAGGCAAAGCCAGTACATCGTCCACTGAATTCACCGATTCATTCCCGGATTCCAATCGCACCGCCACCTCTTCCCCCTGATCATCCAGAAAAGTCGTTACCTCCAAACCAAACACGGCTAACCGCAAAGTGCCCGCCACGTCCCGCGTTGATAATCCAAATCCCGCCAAGGCTTCCCGATCAAACACAAAATTAAACTCTCCGGCACTGTTCCGCACATTGCGATCTATATCAATCGCTCCCGGAATTAGCTTAAGTTCATCCATAACTTCCAGCGAAGCCCGATCCAGCCCTTCCATATCACCGCTAATCACCCGCAATTCCACCGGTGCCGCGGTTGGCGGCCCGGCGCTGATTGATTCCACCACCACCTTGGCGTTATTTATTGTCTTGAATTTTTTCCGCAATTCATCAGCAATATCCAGCGATGATCGCTCCCTCTGCTTATCCAGATTGGCAAACACCGAACCTAAAGCCTCGCTGCTGCTCCCGCCCCCTAATTCAAGCGATGTACCACTGCCCACATTAACCGCGTAACTAACCACTTCCGGAATATCCAATAATTCAGCTTCCACTTTTTTCATCACCTGATCGGTCTCCTCCAAACGCGATCCGGGCGCCAGCTCCACATTTATTATCATGAAATCAATATCCACGGCCGGAAATAATCCGGTTTTCAAAAGACCCGTAAATGGCAAGCTCAAGCCGGCCGCCAATAACAAAGTTAACCCCGCCATAAAAGTCCATTGAAACCTGCGATTACCCAAAGCCCATCCAATAAACTTATCGTAACCATCCCGAAACTTGGCAAAGTTCCTGGTAAACCATCTCTCCTGCTCCTGTTTACTGGTAAACCGCGACAACATTCGTACCGTTACCGCCGGAATAAAAGCCAAAGCCACAAACAATGAACTAAGCAGTGTCGCCGCTACCACTATTGGTATCACTTTCAAAAACTCCCCAATTATTCCCGACACCAACAGCATCGGAAAGAAAGCCGCCACCGTCGTCATTGTTCCCCCTATCAAAGGCTTCTTAAATCTGTTCACTACCCGAGCCGCGTGCTCCGGCAAATCTTCATCGTGATGCCCGCTGTAAATACCTTCCACCACCACAATCGCCGTATCCACCAGCAATCCCAATGACAAAATCAATGAAAACAATGATACATTATTCAATGTAATATCCGCTTGATTAAATACCAGGAATGACAGCGAAAACGTCAGCGGCACTGCCAGCGCTGTGATTACCGCCGCTCTCCAGCCCAGAAACAGCCACAACAGCACAAACACAATTATCAAAGTCTGGCTCCCGCTCCGATACACATCCTTTAGAGACCTGCGAATATCATCCGCCCGATCCACGCCGGTGATGGTCACCACTTCCTCCGGCAGTATTAACTCCTTCTCTGCCACTTTCTCTTTAATCTGATCAACAATCTTAATAATATTTCCGCCTGTTTCCTTCCGCACCGATAAAGTTACCGCCGGTGTGCTGGCCTGGCCATCAATACTCACCCGTGATAAGCTGTTCGAATCCGACAAAGTAAATTCGACTTTGGCCATCTCGCCCAGCGGCATCACCGCGCCGCTCGGTAATCTCACCGGAATTGTCGCCACATCCCCCACATTATTAAACCGACCCACGACCCTTAAATCATAATTAAACTTATCCGTTTCCAGCTGACCAAATGGAGCATTCACATTGGCCGATTTAATCGATGCCATTAGTTGTCCCATGCTCAAATTCAATTCCGCTAATCGATCCTGATTCACCACCACCTTAATTTCTTCAGCCCTGGCCCCGGCCACATCCACCCTGGTCACTCCCGCGATCTCCTCAATATCCTCCGCCAATTCATCAGCAAAAACCGACAACAACCGCTCATCTTCAATCCCCCCCAAGCTAATCGTAATGATCGGTTCATCAGTAAAACTCAATTCCACCACCTGCGGCTCCTCGGCATCATCCGGTAAATCCGACACTTTATCTACTGCTTCCCGTAAACTATCAATCGCTTCATCAATATCTTCATCCGGAGAAAATTCCACCCCCACTGAAGAAATTCCTAATCGCGAAGCAGAGGACACTTCCGTAAGCCCCTTCAAAGTTAACACTTCATCTTCTATTGGCTTGGTCACCAGCTCCTCTACGTCCCTGGCCGATGCCCCGGGATAAGAAGTTATCACCATGGCAAACGGAATATCAATCTCCGGCGCCGATTCCCGGGGTAGAGACACCACCGTCCATCCACCCATAATCGCTAGCCCTAAAATCAGCAAAAAAGTCACTCGATAAGAGCGAATGAAATACCCCAACCAGGTCCTGTATAAAGGTTCAGAGGATATTTTAAATCCCCTCTCCCCTCGACGGGGAGAGGGTTGAGTGAGGGGTGACTTAAATTTATTCTCTTTCATATTATCCGGTTCCAAATTCATGCCAAAACATTCAAACCGTTAAGGCACCGCGCAAAAATAACTTAATCATATCTCGTTCAATATGTGCCCAGATACAGCTTTTCCGAATAAGAGAAATATGAGCTGTAGTATAACTACAGTGAGTGTTTTTTGATTGAGGAAAAGTTGTAGATTGGTGCATAGTGGGCGAGAGATGGTTAAGTTATTTTTGCGCGGTGCCTAAGACACGATCTCCACCATCTCCCCCGCCTGCAAAGTCCT
>QIFI01000129.1 GCA_003229735.1 Candidatus Anderseniibacteriota bacterium
CGTTCTGCTGACGCCTGGGAAACAGATGTTTTGCATCAATTCGCGGGCCGCAGGCCGGAACATATTATTTGGGTAAACTGCCTGGAGTATATTTGGATTTATCGTTTGTTATAAAGCTCTTATCACCGATCACCCAATTTTCGTACCACATTTGCCATGAGATTAGTGTCCATAGCTTTTTTCTGTGATCGGCTTTTTGGCGGCGGTGCTGGGACAGCAATAATTGGACATAATCCGGCTCAAATAACCCGTCCCGCTCAATATTTTCCCTGGACAACACTTCAGACGCCCAATTATATAGCGGTCCGGCCAACCATGAGTTTAAGGGTATACCAAAGCCTTTCTTGGGACGGTTGATAATCCGGTCGGGAAGCCGGCCGGCCATTAATTGTTTTAAAATCCTCTTTTTCCGTTTGAATTTGACCGGCAGGCGCAGTAAGAATTGGGCCAGATCCTGATCCAGGAAGGGCGCTCGGGCTTCCAGACCGGCTGCCATGCTGGCCCGGTCGAGTTTAACCAGGATGTCATCCACCAGATAGGTCATAATGGTCAATGATGATATTTCATCCAGGGGCGCTAATCCGGTGGTTAATTTGGCCGCTTCGTCTACTCTGGCAAATAAGTGATCTAACTCCTGGTGCCTGGCCGGCTTCAGTAAATAGGACAATTCCTGCTGATTAAATGATCCCAGCCATAGCTGGTGACGTCGGGCCGGATTATAGGACATGCCCCGGACAAAAGACTTTAATTTGAAATCGAAGGAAAAGTAGCGATGCGACACCGGCCAAAAAGCCAATAGTCTGGCCAGGAGCGGCCATATATCCGGGGGAATTATGGCCAGACGGCGGGCGACCGCGTCCGCCTGGAAGGTCCCGTACCCGCCCAGCAGTTCGTCTGCCCCGTCTCCACTTAACACTACTTTCATTTGCCGCCGGGCCAGTTGGCTGACCCGGAAAGTGGGAAGCAGGGACGCGTCACCTAGAGGAATATCCATGACTGATTGCAATTCCTCCAGAGCCGGAACTACGTCCCGGCTGGTAAATGTCTGCCGGCTGTGAATCGTATCTAAAGATTTGGCGGCCAGCTCCGCGTAATCTGACTCATTGTATGAAGGATCGGTAAATTCGATGGAGCAGGAATGCAGGGCTTGGGGACGACATTGCTTTATATACCAGGCGATGGTGGATGAATCTATGCCGCCGCTTAGAAATACTCCTACCGGCACATCGGCTACCATCCGCCGCTCCACCGCTTGGCCAAGTAATTCATCAAATTGCCGGATTATTTGGCGCTCTGATTGCTGATGTTTGGGCTGGAATTTGGGCCGGTGCCATTTTTGGAGCTTTAATCCGCTTTGGTTTACTTTGAGATAAAATCCCGGCGGCAATTGTTTGATACCAGTCCAACCGCTGGCCGGCAGTGGTACATATTCATGCAGTAAGAACCTGGCTGTTTCATTTGGCGCCAGGCGGCGATGAATCAAAGGATGCGCCAAAATGGCTTTCGGTTCCGAGGCGAATACCAGGACCTGCTCCAGTTCAGCATAATAGAGCGGCTTCATGCCAAATGGATCACGGGCCAGCAGAAGCTGCTCTGTTTCGGCA
Source organism: Candidatus Anderseniibacteriota bacterium (assembly GCA_003229735.1). GTDB lineage: Bacteria > Patescibacteriota > Andersenbacteria > UBA10190 > UBA10190 > SZUA-179. Next base: position 1,605 of record QIFI01000129.1, read on the forward strand.
TGCCAATAGGCGAAGGCGAACATCCCTTGTAAAGTATTTATGGCCCCCGGGCCCTGCTTTTGTAATAGTTTTAATAATACTTCGGTATCTGTTTGGGAGAAAAATCTCGTATTTGACAAGTGTTTTTTGGCTAATTCTTTGAAATTGTAGATTTCTCCGTTATATGACAGGGCGGTTTGTTCATCTTTTGATACCATCGGCTGGCGGCCGGCTGTCGAGGTGTCAATAATTGCTAAACGCCGGTGGGCCAGACCTACGGGACCCTTTACCCACACCCCATGGTCATCGGGTCCACGGTGCTCCAAACAGCGCCCCATTATTTCCAGGTCTTTTAGCGCCGTCTTTGGCGCCTTTTTTTGATAATAATAAACTCCCGCTATACCGCACATACCCCTATTCTGCACTAATCCTGGCGTTATTGACACGGTATATGGGGTAGAAAAAAAGAACCCGCACAGTAGGTGGGCGGGATTTTAGGACGACGATTGGGAGATTAGAAACTGAAAAGAACTTTTTTCCGGCGGTGTTCTTTGATGGCCTGATCCCGGTCCTTGCGGCAGTTTCTATTTTTTTCAATGTGAAATTGCACATTTTGCCGGGGAGTCAGGTCTTTGGTGGCTTTAAAGGTGATTCCACAATAGGGGCATTTTTTAGGAGGGGCTTTTAAATAAGCGGCTGGGCCGGGCATGATTTATACCTCCGATTATTACTTGGGATAGGGATCGCCTGGAAAAATGATTGACCGGTTTTTTTACGGGTGGATGACGGTCGGGCTTGATGGGCTGTCCACTGGTTTGAATACCAGAGAGAAAGCCGGTTAGATAGGCGATAAGGGTAGCCAGGATGACCAGAAGGGTTAAGGCTTCCAACAGGGCGGTGATGGCAGTTTTACTCATGGCATAAGCCTCCAAAGTGATGGAATTTCAAGGAACTGGCTATGGTATAGCAATGTTGAGTGGGTGTTGTCAAATTATTGGAGCGATCTTAATATTTCGAATCGCCCAACTTCGCCAAGGCTTCGCTGGGCAGGCATCCGAATGGCGCGAATACGGGCGGCGGCGCCCCTCATCCTGGCCTTCTCCCCCAACGGGGGAGAAGGGAGCGCGGGGGCGGGGATGCTTTACTTACTGGT
>QIFI01000013.1 GCA_003229735.1 Candidatus Anderseniibacteriota bacterium
CGCTCTGCAGGCAGGCATCTACAACACCGGCCCATATAATGCCGCTTCCCCGGACATAGTCCCAACCGTACCCGAACCGACCAGCTCCTTACTCTTCATCGCTGGCTGTCTCCTGCTTGTTCATCCCCTCTCCCTTATACGGAGGGGCGAGGGGTAATTGTGTGATGCAATCAAACCCCGTTGTTCCCCTCTCCCTTTTAGGGAGAGGGCGGGGGTGAGGGTCATAAAACCTCATCCTCTCATCTCATCCCGCCGCCCGTGTTATCTAACACCGGCGGCTTTTTATTAGTGCCTCCTAAAAAATAAATGATATCAATATTCCCCCTTGAGATTTACCATGAAATAGGTATTGTCATAACATACCCGAATAATTACCATGAAATTATTAAAGTCAGATAAACGAACAACTAAGAAAGGAGGTGTTTAATATGGAAGAACACGCCGAACATCATGAAGATCATAAAGGTACCTGCCAGACCTGCGGCACCAGTGATGTAGATGTAAATGAAGAAGGAAAATGCGAACATTGTGCCGGTCCTGCCGAATCCACTTCAAGTGAGGATCAGCCGGCTTAACAATTAAATAATGATAGTAAATAAACAGGGCAGACACCTGCTCTGTTTGTTTATTTATTTATTTTACCCCAATAAAATCTAACTTAAACCAGCATCTCCTCTCCCCAAACGGGGGAGCGAAGACAAACTCCCTAAACTTATCAGCGGGTAAAAAAATCCCCGGCCGGCCAAAGCCAGTCAGGGAAAAATATTAGCTAATGTACCCACCGCTTTGATGAGCCCATAGATTTGCGTATGCTCCATCAAGATCGCGCAGTTCATCGTGTGTACCAGTTTCTATGATGCGGCCTGCTTCCATCACCACGATGCGATCAAGCTGCATAATTGTACTCAAACGATGAGCAATCACAATGGCAGTCCGGTCTTCCAATAAGTTAGCAATTGCTTTCTGAATCAGCTTTTCGGTTTCACTGTCCAGTGCGCTCGTAGCCTCATCAAGAATTAAGATCTGTGAATCGGCCAGAATTGCTCGAGCAATAGCAATGCGTTGTTGCTGACCACCCGAAAGTTTGACCCCTCGTTCACCAACCATCGTATCGAGACCATCTGAAAATTCCTGAATAAACTCCCACGCGCCAGCCCGCATTGATGCTCGCTCAATCTCCGCGTCATTTGCGTCCGGACGCGCGAACTTAATATTGTCGCGAATCGTCCGATGAAATAATTGCGAATTCTGCGGAACCACTGCCAATTGCTGGCGCAGGCTCACTTGAGTGACATTGGCAATATCCTGCCGGTCAATACGAATGTACCCGGAATCAAGATCATAGAAACGCAATAGCAATTTCACCAGCGTGCTTTTTCCCGCACCGCTTCTGCCCACCAGACCAACCGATTGCCGATCCGAAATAGACAGAGTAAAATCACTTACTGCGTTACTGCCGCCAACATCACCTCCATAACTAAATGTAACCGAATGGAACTCAACTTCACCATCTTCAACATTAAGGCTTCGGGCGCCCGGCGCGTCACGGACTTCCGGAATCAGATGATAAATATCTGCCATCTCTCCGGCGTCAGCAATCGACGCGAATAAGTAACGCAGATTATGGCCGAAGTTAAACAAGTGGCTAATAGCCCAAACTACAAAAGTTTGAGCAAACACGAAATCACCAGCCGTGACCGTGCCTTTCTCCCATCCGGCTACCATCCACCAGATGAAACCCATTTCTCCTGATCCTATGATGACCCATTGGCCTATCATAATGATGTTGCCTCGCATCCACGAATTAAGACGGGCCTGATGACTTTTCAATACTATCTCTCCAAAGCGCCGCTCTTCAGGCTTCTCCTGACCGAATGTTTTAATTGCCAGGTGGTTAGTCAGTGAATCAGCCAAAGCAGCCCCAACCTTTGAATCACTTTCGGCATATATCTTGTCGAAAGGATATTTCCAAAAGGTAGTAATCACACCATAAGCTATAAACCCTAAACCCCATCCAATAAACGGCAGGGCCAGTCCCGGCATCGCCTTCACAAAAACTGCCGTAATCACTATAAACATCACCATGTTCTTGCCAAAACTGTAGAAGAACAGATCCACGATATTCTCATATGAAGAGCGGAATCGACGAGCCTGTGTCACCAGCGATCCAGAATAAATATTCTCAAAGAACCGCGCTGACTGCCTCTGCATCTGGCGAAAACTATTGATGTCCAGGTCTTTCATGGCCCGCGATTCGTGCAGCACAATAGCCAGGTCAAAAATTCGCCACGTGATATTTATGCCAATAAGCACCATAACCATCTTAAAAAAGAGAAGCTTGGCCAATGCTATATCTGGCGAGCTGCTCGTGAAAGTATCCACGATGCCCCGCAGGTAGTAAGGCGAAACAGCTTGCAGGCTGACAGCTATAATCATAGCTATCAAGGTGATTGACCATGACATCCAGTACTTCCGCAAAGTCGGCCAAAAAGCCTTAGCTATCCCATTTTTCATGACATTCTCCCAGTGCGGTAAGTCATACGCATTTGTAAAGAACAACCCCCGCCAAGTACGAGCTCACAAGACTGAGAGGTGGTATACTAAAAACAGCGTTAAACAAACACAAACAGCAAAACTATGGCCTTTCGGCTATCAGAAA
>QIFI01000071.1 GCA_003229735.1 Candidatus Anderseniibacteriota bacterium
TGAATATTCCGCCCTTCCTTGCCGATTACTCGCCCAATCAAGCTCTCGTCTTCCACGTGCACATGACTGGTGGTGGTTTCTGATACATGTGAAGCCGCGTACCGTTGAATCACCGTCGCCATGATATCTCGGGCCTCATCTTCCAGCTGTTTTTGCCCCTCTTTTTCCATTTTATGTATCCGCCGCACAATATCTTCCTTGGTTCTCTCCTCTGCCAGCTCCATTACTCTATTCGCCGCCTGGTCACTGCTCAATCCGGAAATCTCGGCCAGCTTAGTCTCCTCCTCCGCCTGCATAGTCTTAACTCTAGCTCTATCCTTCTCCATCTTCTGCTCACCTTGCTTAATCACATTTTCGCTTCGCTCAATATCCGACAGTTTACCCTCCAATTTATCCTCTCTATCGGCCACCCTCTGCTCCAGCGCCATCAACTGCTTGCGCTGTTCATCCACATCTTTTTGCGCCCCCGATTTAATCTTCCGCGCTTCTTCCTCCGCCTTATCTTTTAATCTATTTATCTTTTCCTTAGCCTCCGCCAGCTTGCTGTCCAGCTTATGCTCTAAAGATTGGACTGATTTAGTCCCTAATTGCTTGCGCAGGACATATCCCGCGCCTCCGCCAACTACTGCCGCAACTACTGCCAGAGCGGCTGTTATAAATAATGTCATACAAATTTACTCCCAGGTTTCTTATTTCCATAGGATTTAATTACAAATAAACCAGAGAAACCTTAAAATAAGGTAGGCAATACAATAATTTCCTCGAAATCTAGTCTAAATGGCTATAAATTGCGGGTACACCCGAAATTAGCCGTTCCTTACAATCTCATCAACCAAACCATACTCCTTAGCTTCCTCTGCAGACATATAATAGTCCCTATCCGTATCTTTTTCCACTCTTTTTATAGTTTGTTTGGTATGAGCCGTCAAAATGCCGTTTAATCGATCCTTTATCTTCAAAATATGCTTGGCGTTGATTTCAATGTCCGAAGCCTGTCCTTCAGCTCCGCCCATCACCTGATGGATCATCACTTCCGCGTTAGGCAGGATTAATCTCTTTCCCTGCGCCCCGCCGGCCACCAGCACCGCTCCCATACTGGCCGCCATCCCCACGCAGATAGTGGATACATCCGGCTTTACGAATTGCATCGTATCATAAATAGCCAAGCCCGCCGTCACCGACCCCCCCGGAGAATTTATATACAACTTAATATCTTTCTTGGGATCTTCGTGATCCAGCCACACCAATTGCGCCACAATCACATTGGCCACCTCATCAACTATCGGCCCGCCCAAAAAGATGATCCTCTCTTTAAGCAGGCGTGAATAAATATCATAAGCCCTCTCCCCAAACTGGGACTTCTCTAAAACCGTCGGAATCAAATAACTCATATTTATAACATTAAGCATTAAGTAATAAGCCTTATATATCTACTATCACTATACCGTAATATTAAGTGGAAACAAAAACACCTATCAAATGACAAGGCACAGCCATAATTTACTATCCGGAAATAGTAAGTTATTATTTCTAAATGCCGGACCATAAACATTATGTAAAGGACGCTACGAAAAATGATTCGATATCTAACTTCGAATCAATAAAAATTGGCGCTAAGTTAACCTGGCTTTTCGCGAAACCAGGATCAATGTTTGGCGTCACGTTACTTGCCGGATTAACAACATTTATCATATATAGTTTTGGTATGGCGCTGGGATTAGCGCTGGCTGAATTTATATATACAGACGATCATAGATTCACTCTACCAATCATCACATTTATTATTCTAATAATGATAACTTGGGCTACCAATAAATTTATGACCCTGGTATGGCAGTCAATAGCTATCACAATGATCCAACAATATTCTTTGGGACAGCCAATGTCTTTTTTAAGAGCGTGGGCAAAGGTAGTCAGAAAACTTTCCAGTCTGTGGAAATGGTTTAGCTTTTCACTTCGATGGGGATTCTTTAGTTATACTATTTCACAATCAACATCAGGATATTTAACCGAATTGGGTAGTATTGGATGGAGGCGTGGTACCGCACTTGCTTTTTCAGCTACTGTTTTCGACAATCTGGATCCGAAGTCTGCAATGAGAAAAGCATATGAGTTATTTTCATCCCACTCAGACACTATCCTAAAAGGCAATATTATTTCATCATTTTATGGATTTCTAATTTTTGGTGCCGTACCCGCGCTGATTGTGGGTGAGGGTATTGGGTCACTTTTCCCCCAGGAGTTTATGAGCACCACGCTAGCCTTTGCTGCTGCCTTAGCCTATGTTATATGGTTCGCTAATATACGACGCACAATTGATCTCGCTTTTTATGCGCTTTTTTACCTCTATGCAACAAGAAATAGACAATTATCAACAGATTTATTAGAGCCCGTTAAATAACCCATTGTTGTAACGAAATTTTCATGGCCTGAGAAAGCTTTAAAAAACCCCTCTCCCCTCGAGGGGAGAGGGCTGGGTGAGGGGTGTTTTTAGCTCTATCAACCCTCATCCCCGCCTTCTCCCTATCCAGGGAGAAGAGGATTGACCGGGGTTTTAGACACTCTCTCTCAGGGATTCCTCAACCTCTGTAAGCGGTCAAAAAATGGCCCCCCGTGTTT
>QIFI01000025.1 GCA_003229735.1 Candidatus Anderseniibacteriota bacterium
TGACTGAACCGCAGAGAAGCCTGGCTAATAATTCGGCGGTATATAGCGAGAAGCCCGGCACCATGCCCTTTATTGACGAGTGGGTGGCTTTGATGAGAAGCGGGGCGGGGGAGCGGGGTATTTTTAACCGCGGTAATATTCCGCAAAACTTGCCTAAGCGGAGATTAGAGAGATTAGCCTGCGAGGTGACACCGCAGTGGGGGACTAATCCGTGTCTGACTGGTGATACTCTAGTATATACAGCTGATGGCCGGGGTAATGTATCGATAGGAGAATTAGCTGAAGCGGGGGAAGATGTGCCGGTGTTTACTTATGATGATCGGGGAGAGCCGGTGGTGCGGACAATGAGGCATCCCAGATTGACCGGTAAACGGAAGGCGGTGTATATGGTGCGGCTGGATGACGGATCGGAAATTAAGGCGACGGCGAATCATAAGTTTAGATTACGCGGTGGTGAGTATAAGGAAGTCAGGGAGTTGGTGTCCGGAGATAGCTTAAAGGTATTGACGAGGTTTGAGGCTTCGATTAAAGATATGTTTCCGGATAATAGGCAGAGATCACAGGACTACTGGTGGATAAATAATGGACAGCGGGCTAATGTGGCGGAACATCGGGTGATCACAGAATTTTCCATAGGAGAAAAGATTCCTCGGGGATTTGTGGTGCATCATCGAGATGGTGACGCGCAGAATAATGATCCGACTAATCTGGAAATTTTATCCAAACGGCAGCATGACGCAGTGCACGTGGATTTGATGAGAGGTGATAATAATCCGATGCGTCGAGCTGATAAGGAATGGAGTGAAAAAAAGTGGCAAGAATATCGAGAGAAGCAATCAAGGCAGAGTCGAGGGGAAAATAACAAACATTTTTCTGGAGTTACTCATGAAGAATTGCGTGATCATGCGATGCATTTAACAAAGAGGGTGGGCCATAGATTCTCAAATCAAGAGTGGACTATATATGCCCAGGAAAATGGGTTACCCCAGCATTTTAGCAAGTGGCGGAGGGATCATCTGGGAGGAGTTATTGGTTTGGCCAAGTGGGCGGCCTGGGAGTTGGGTTTAGAGTATGTGTCAGAGGATCCCAGGGTGGTAAAGTCTTATAAAAAATATACCGAGCAGGGCTATGATTGCGAAGTAATAGATGGGCGGCTGGTGATTAATAAGCGATGTGAGATTTGCGGCAGTAGTTTTCAGACGGGAATTAGTGGTCGGGAGCATGGAGTATGCGGTATTTCATGTGGTTTGAAGGGGGCGTGGAGAAAGCCGCAAGTCAGGGAAAAGATGCTGGAGCAGATGCATGAATCTTATCGAATTAGGAAGGAGACAGTTAGGGAAGAGCAGATGCGGATTTACTCTGATCTGAAGTTTGCTTTAGAGCGTGAGCCACAGAAGCAGGAGTGGGCGATGGCTTGCCGGAAAGAAAAGGTGAGCGTTGAAATATCACGGGCCAGTTCACCATTTCGTTATTTTGCCGATTTGCAGGAAGAGGCGACAACTTATAATCACAAAGTGGTATCAGTGGAGTTTGCCGGTTATGAAGATGTGTATAATGGGACGGTGGATGAATTCCATAATTTCTTTGCGGGTGGGTTTATGGGCAAGACTCGAGACGGTAAACGAAAAATGGTTTATTTGAATAATCTGCAGTGTGGGGAGATCCTGTTGAAATCGAAAGAGTTTTGCAATTTATCGGAAGTGGTGGCCCGGGCGGACGACACGGAAGAGACGCTGATGAAGAAGATCAGAGTGGCGGCAATTTTAGGAACGTATCAATCGACTTTAACTAACTTTGCTTATCTGTCTGCTGACTGGAAAGCTAATTGTGAACAGGAAAGGCTGCTTGGAGTATCAATTACCGGTCAGTGGGATAGCGAGGTGGTTCGGGATGGAGAGGTGCTGGATAGACTGCGCGAAGAGTCAATTAAAGTAAATAAGGAATACGCGGAGAAGTTTGGAGTGCCTCAATCGACTTGTATTACTTGCGTGAAGCCGTCGGGGACGGTGTCACAGGTGGTGGATTGCGCTTCAGGCATGCACCCGCGGCATTCGAAATATTATATTCGCCGGATTAGGATTTCGGCCACGGATGCTTTGTTTAAGATGCTCAAAGATCAGGGAGTGCCTTATCATCCGGAAGTGGGGCAATCGTTGGAAGACGCCACGACTTACGTGTTGGAGTTTCCGGTGAAAGCGCCGGCAGGGGCGGTGGTGAAAGATGATTTAACGGCTTTGGATCAGTTGAAACATTGGCAGACAGTGAAGACGCGATATACCGAACATAATCCATCGGTGACGATATCGGTGGGAGATGATGAATGGATTAAGGTGGCGGATTGGATTTATGACCATTGGAATATTGTGGGCGGGTTGTCGTTTTTGCCCAGATCAAATCACGTGTATCAGTTGGCGCCTTATGAGGAGATTGATGAGGAAAAATATAAGGAGTTGGCGAGGGCAGTGAAGGATGTAGATTTCTCGAAGATTATGTCTTATGAGCGGCAGGATGATAC
>QIFI01000019.1 GCA_003229735.1 Candidatus Anderseniibacteriota bacterium
ATACCAGCATTACCGCCGCCGCATAATCAGACTATTAATCATCGCCTTGCTGGCTTTTCATATCGCTTCCGGGTCATTGGATTTATGGAAAATCTCTCTGCCCACTGCCGCCGCCTGGGTTGACTGGGATGAATATGCCGTCACCACCGCCGCCAGGATCAAACAAAACACCCGCCCCGACGATTCCATTATCACCGCTCCCATCTTTAATTCTCCCGTCGCCTTAACCGGCCGCCCGCAATATCTGGGTTACCCCGCCCATGTCTGGAGCCATGGCGGAAGTCCCTGGGCTCGCGAGGCCGCCATCGCCGATTTCTTCACCGGTCGGATCACTAAATTGCCGGAATACCAACCCGCCTACGCCTTAATCGGCCCCGTGGAAAAAAGCCTGTATCCAGGCCTGGGCGTCGGCCCTGACTGGAAGCTGGTCTTTACTAACGGCCCCTACTATTTTTATCGCCTGCCCAACTGACCACGCCACCACTCCAGCACATCAATCAACGATTGTTTCCACGAAATCTTCGCCTGCCATCCGGTCGCCTCTCTAAGCTTAGTCGCGTCTCCTTTTAACACTGGCACATCTGCCGGCCTGACCCTGGCCGGATCTTCCGCCACTTTAATCTCCACCTCCGCCATATTTATCAGCTCATCCAGCATCACCGAAATTTTCACCGTTTTCCCCGACGCTACATTATAAACATCTCCAATTTTTCCCCGCTCCATCAACAGCCGATACGCTCGCACCACGTCTCGCACGTCGGTAAAATCCCGCTCGGCCTCCAGGTTGCCCACCTTTATTACTCCGCCTCCTTGTTCTTCCAGCTCTGCCACCTGCGACGCAAAATCCGCCGTCACAAATCCCCGTCCCTGGCCCGGCCCGATATGCGGAAAAGGCCTTACCCTAATTACCCGATCCAAATATTCAGCCTCGATCATCTTTTCCATCTCGTATTTACTAATCGCGTATGGATTTCTCGGCCGGGCTTTCGCCAACGGCAACTCCGGAATAGCTTTATCAGATACCGCCCCATAAATATCCGCCGTACTAATAATCAAAAACCTGGTGTCCGGACTAACTTCTTTAGCCCCGGCCAGCATCTCCCGTGTCGCTTCAAAATTAATTTTCTTCACCAGCTCCGGCTCCTTGAGCGCTTGCGGCACCGCCGCCATCGCCGCCAGGTGCACCACCCAGTCCGGCTGTAAATCAGCCCATAACTTTCGGTAACTTTCCGGTTCAGTAATATCAACCTGCCTGGCCTCTACTCTATCAAAGAGTGTTACAAAACCCCTCTCCCCTCCAGGGGAGAGGGCTGGGTGAGGGGTGCCTTTAATTTTATCGACTCTCATTCTGACCTTCTCCCTATCAAGAGAAACGGGATTAACTTGACTTTTAAATATTTCCTCAATATCCACTACTTCTTTATCCCAAATCACCAATTGATCAACCGACCGCTCCCGCCGCAATTCCGCCGCCAGATGTCGCCCCACAAAACCCCCGCCGCCGGTGATTAATATTGTTCTAGGCACTGTAAAAAAATAACTTGGTCATATCTCATTCCCTGGGTGCCAAGATACAACTTTTCTGACAGAGAGAAATATGAGCTGTAGTATAACTACAGTGAGTGTTTATTGATAGAGGAAAAGTTGTAGATTGGTGCATAGGGGGCGAGAGATGATTAAGTTATTTTTTTACAGTGACTTACCATCCATTAAATTTTGTTATCTATCCAATTTTTTCAAATCCGCGTCCACCATCATAGCCACCAGCTCCTCAAAGGACACCTTCGGCTGCCACCCCAGCTTATCTTTAGCCTTACTTGCGTCAGCTAGTAAGACCTCCACCTCCGCCGGTCTCATAAACTTCTCATCCTGCTTCACATAATCCTGCCAATTCAGATCCACCTGCTTAAACGCCTGCTCCACAAACTCCTGCACCGAATGATTTTCTCCCGTACCCACCACATAATCCTGAGGCTCATCCTCCTGCAGCATCATCCACATCGCCTCCACATAATCCCCCGCGAACCCCCAATCCCGCTTAGCTTCCATATTCCCCAACCACAATTCCTTGGCTTGACCCAGCTTAATCTTAGCCACCGTCTCACTGATTTTCCGTGTCACGAATTCCCGCCCTCGCCGCGGAGATTCATGATTAAACAGTATCCCTGAACAGGCAAATAGCCCATAACTCTCCCGATAATTGATCGTAATATAATGCCCATACACCTTGGCCACTCCATAGGGACTGCGCGGATGAAATGGCGTCGTCTCCGTCTGCGGCGTCTCCGCCACCTCGCCAAACATCTCACTACTGCTGGCCTGATAAAATCTGGCTTCCGGTTTTACATTTCTCACCGCTTCTAAAATTCTGGTTACTCCCACCCCCGTCACATCTCCCGTCTGCTCCGGTACATCCCAACTGCTCTTCACGAATGACTGCGCCCCCAGATTATACACCTCGTCCGGCTCAAAGACGAGGAATCACTCAAATCTCCCGTCACAATCTCTACCTTGTCCAATAAATGCTCAACATTTTCATACGGGTTAGTCGCGTACCTGGGCACCAGCCCATACACCTTATACCCCTTGTCAAGCAACAGCTCTGCCAGATAAGATCCATCCTGGCCGGTAATCCCTGTTATTAATGCTTGTTTTGCCATAACTATATTAGAATGTTAACAATCTTAAAGTACGGCTAATGTAACCCAAATCAACCCATATGTCCAAATCACCCCCACCAACCAATAAATTAAGCGGTGTCCTTAATATTTACAAACCAATCAGCCCCACCTCCCATGATATCGTCGCGGGCATCCGACGCCTACTCACTACAAACTACTCACTACCAACTACAAACTACTCACTACCAACTAATAAAGTCGGCCACACCGGCACCCTCGACCCCTTCGCCAGCGGCGTCTTGCTTGTCGCCACCGGCAATGCCACTCGCTTAATCGAATACAGCCACGACTGGAGCAAAGTCTATCAAGCCACTTTTACTCTCGGTGCCGCCAGTGACACTGATGATCTCACCGGCACCATCA
>QIFI01000111.1 GCA_003229735.1 Candidatus Anderseniibacteriota bacterium
CCTCCGACCAGGTGGATATAAAATCCTGACCAAAAAACTCATCCCGATCTTCCAGCAAATGGGTGGTTCTAAGCCACAGCACTTGCCGCAAAGCCGGCAAAGACCTGATTTCTTTAAGCTTCTCGCTTCCTTTTGCTCTCTCCAAAGCGTTATTGCCCACCACTTCCTTGCCATGTATCCGCTCTCCCACCAGTCCCCGGGAAGCAATCGTGTAATTAGTCGCCGCCGGTAATTCTATCACCGCTCGTCCCCCTTGTCCGACCGCCCACTCATAAACTTCCGGCACCGCCGCCGACTGGGTGGCCGCCGGCACCATGGCGAATTCAATCAATATTATTCCCCCCATCACCCACCAGGTCCACCATTTTCGAAATTGGGTTTTAAACACCCAACCCAATAATACCGCCCATGCCAATCCCACCATCACTCCCGCCCGGCTGACCGTCCGCACCGCGCTGAATATCGGCCAATCCTGAATAATCGCGTACGGCAATGGCACCCCCGTCACCCAACCCACCAGGTGCAGTTTCGGACCCAGACTAATTAATCCAAAAATACCTAGAATTGTTACCCAGATTTTTAGCTCTCTTTTAGGCACCCGCTGATGAAAAAATATCACCAGCAATACCAGGCTTATTCCCAAATACGCCGTCGCCTCGGCCGCGTTTCCCGTAAAATGCTGGCCCAGCCAGTAATCAAAAAAATTACCCCACATCGGCTGCCACTTCGGCGGCACCACATAACTTAACAAATCGGTCGAAAACCGCGTCACTTGACCGCCTCCCAATTCCAAGGATGAGCCCCCCCCGGCCAGTCTCACCGTCGGCCAGTAGGGCAAAACTGCCGTCACCGCTAATATCACCGCCATCATCAACGCCCCCCACCTGCCTCTTCTGCTTTGCCAAAATATCCCGACCTCTTTTCTGTAGCCGATGATCAGAATTATTCCCAGCCATACCAGCCACAAAGCATAATGATGCTCGCTCCACACCTGAATTGTCACCAAGGCCGCCAGCCCCGCCATTTTCTTAAGCCCCGGCCGTTTCAAAATATCCCACATTAACCAGATTATCAGGGGTATCCACTGCGTTTGCATCGCCCCAAAATGCCCCAGGGAATGGGCCGCGTGAAAAGGCAAAAACATATACACCACTCCCGCCAATATCGCCGCCCCTTCCTCCCCCGCAAAACGTTTTATATTAAAACCTTCACCATCCTCATCGCTGACCAGCTCCGCCTCTTTATCCCCATTATCACGCATCACTCTCCCCACCAGCAAATACGCTCCATATCCCGACAGTACATACGTCAACAACCACACCAGATTATACGCCGTCGGCTGGCCAAACATTACCCACAACCACATCCACGGCCAAACCGATAAATTTACCAACCTGGCCTCTCCTCCCCCGCCCCACTCACTGGCCGCGTAAGCCCTGAATTCCCCTTCATTTATAGCCGTCGTTAAACCCGTCAGCTTATCGTCAAATCTCCACATCGTCTGCCATGGATCTCCCCCGCTTCCTGCTAAGGAAGTCGTTAAACCAGCCGCCACCGGCCAGGTCATAACCAGCGTCAACACCGCGTATATGCCTATCACCCATAAATGCCGCTTAACTCTATTCATCACTTCTAATTATGACATACATATACGCCTCAACCCATCAAATACCAATTCATACATCAATTTGAGATTTGGGATTTATATAGTATACCGCCTGTACCATTTTCCAGCACTCTGTACACTTAATAGCATGACTACCCAGTCATCCAGAGATAAGACTGCCATCGTTATTCCCGCCTATAATGAAGCGCCCGTCATTTCTGCTACTATCCAGCAAATTCAAGCGGCTCGATATCCCCACATCTTTGTCGTCGATGATGGCTCAATAGATAATACTTTTTTGGCCGCCCAGGCCACCGGTGCCGTTGTTATCAAACATCGAGTTAATCGCGGCAAAGGCGCCGCCACCAAAACCGGAATCGAAGCGGCTAAAATCTTTAGTCCTGACTTCATCGTCACCATGGATGCCGATGGCCAGCACGACCCGATGGATATCGACAGCCTGCTATACCCCATCGTTTTTCAACATTACCACGTGGTGTTGGGCACCCGCATGCAAAGCCAGGTTCATATGCCCTGGCATAAAACCGCCAGCAATAAATTTGCTAATGTTGTCACCTGGATTCTCTACCGCAACCTGGTTTCCGACAGCCAGTGCGGCTTCAGAGCCTACTCACGCCATGCCCTGAATACCATCAACACCAAAGCCGACCGCTACGACTATGAAAGTGAAGTAATTCGTGAAATTAAACTGCACCAGTTAATGTATACTGAAGTGCCCATTAAAACTATCTACACCCCTTACTCTATGCATAAAACCCAACGCCACCCAACGCCAGACTATCGCCAATGGCTTCCATACCCTCTACAAAATGCTGTGGAAGACCATGTCATCCTAAACCCCTGAATTATGCCCTTCAGCCAACTTCAATTCTATCAAATAGCCATCGTCCTGATTTCCCTGATTATGATCTACTTTGGTCTGGAAAAATTTCTCCGCCGCGAAGCCACTCAATCCTTACTTAAGCTCTCCATTAGACTCATCGTCTGGGGCAGTATGGGAGTCCTGGCTCTTTTCCCCGAATTGTCAAATATCGCCGCCTCCTTTATGGGTATTGAAGGAAACATCAACGCCGTAATTTTTACCGGCTTTCTCCTGGTCTTCCTCTTAATCTTCAAAATCCTTTCCGTCGTCGAGCGGATTGAACAAGACATTTCCACTCTAACCAGAAAAGACGCCATCCAAAATGCCTTACCGATAACCAACCTTACTTCCCCGCCCCCCCAAGTTACCAAACCCTGGTCAATTACCCACCATCCTCTAAATCGGGAGACGGCACAGAAATCAGTTTCTACTCCTTCTGACTCCCCTCCCCGCCACCCTCAATGAAGCTCCTGGTCTTCTGCCCCTATTACCCGCCTCACCTGGGAGGTCTGGAGCAATATGCCCACCAACTCCATCTTCATCTTCTGAAATATGGCCACACCATTACCGTCTTCACTCCCGATCTCCCTCGTCACTCCCTCCACCATGACGGCCCCAT